>CALOAZ010000019.1:0-14548 GCA_942491355.1 uncultured Phycisphaeraceae bacterium | reverse complement strand
GGGATACTGGCAAGCGCGTCACGTCGGCCACGGTCGGAGAGGGGGCCTTGATTTAGGCCTCGTCCCCATCCGGTACGTTCATCACATGGACGCACCAGGCCACGCGGCGCCAAGGCGCTGTGTGGCCTGTTCTATTTTTTGAGCATGGCGGCAGAGAGACAAATATCCGGCCAGGCCGGGCGAGGCCGGATCATACACCTGACTGATACGAGAGGCTGATTGACCATGAACCAGGAAATGCTCCGCATTATTGACTCGATCGCTCGCGATCGAAACGTCGAGAAAGACGTGCTGTTCCACGATATCGAGCAGGCGATGGTGTCTGCCGCGCGCAAGCACTTCAATGCGGAAGATACAGAGGAATTCACGTGTACCGTGGATCGCCTGACCGGTGCCATTCAGATTTGGCACGATGGCGCTGAAATCCCGCTGGCTTCTCTGGGGCGCATTCCGGCTCAGACGGCCAAGCAGGTCATGATTCAGAAGTTCCGCGAAGACGAACGCGCGAGCATTTATGACGAATTCAGCCAGCGCGTGGGCGAACTGGTCACCGGCACCGCGCAGCGCTACGAAGGCGGCGCCCTGGTGATTTCATTCGGTCGCGCCGAAGGCTTCATGCCGCGTAGCGAGCAGATTCCCGGCGAACAGCACAATGCCGGTGAGCGTGTGCGCTGTTTCGTACTCGACGTTCGTGAAGAAGGCAATCAGGTCAAAATCGTTCTGAGCCGGGCGCATCCGGACTTCATCCGTCGTTTGTTCGAGGTGGAAGTGCCCGAAGTCGCCGAACGCATCATTGAAATTCGTGCGCTGGCGCGTGAAGCCGGTCATCGCACCAAAGTGGCGGTCAGTTCGATCGACTCCAAGGTGGATGCTGTGGGCGCCTGCGTGGGTGTGCGTGGCAGTCGAATCAAGAACATTGTGGACGAACTGGCCGGCGAAAAAATCGACGTCGTGCGCTGGAATGAGTCCAGCCAGGTGTTGATCGCCAATGCCTTGCGTCCGGCTGAAATTGTTGAAATCAGTCTCTGCTTCGAACTGGGCCGTGCGACGGTGGTGGTCAACGATGACCAGCTTTCGCTGGCGATCGGTAAGCGTGGTCAGAACGTGCGTCTCGCCGCGCGACTGACGGGCTGGGATATCGATATTCTCACGCCGCCTGAATTCCAGAAGGGTCTGGATATTCTCGAATCGGCCATCTCGCCGCTTGAAGAAGTGACGGAACCCATGATCGACCGCATGGCGGCGCTGGGTCTGATCACCGTCTTCGACGTGGAAGAAGTGGGTGTGGATGTCCTGGTTGAGCACTTGGGTGAGTTTGAAATGACTCATGAATTGGCTGAGAAGCTCGTGGGTATCTGCTCCGAGCGGGCCAAGCAGGTGGCGCAGGATCAGGAACGTGAACGTGAAGAAGCCAGCCGTCGCCGCGCTGAAGAAGCGGCGAACATGACGCATGCCAGCGATGCCGAACGTCAGGCTGCAGCGATTCTCGGCGGTGGGCTTTCTTCAGGAAGTCGCCCCAAGCCTGCGGCTGACAAGGGCGACATCATGGACATGCTGACCAGTCGGGCGCAAAGCGCGACCGAAGCCGAAGCCCCTGCTTCGGTTGAGGCGCCTGAAGCTCCGGCTGCAGAGACGAGTGAAGAACAAAAGGACTGAGCGATTCGTGTGTCGCCTGTGTCACGCACGAAGCACGAACCGCAAGGAGCCGGATCTTGGCCAAGAGCAAACGCGTATTCCAGATCGCCCGCGAATTGGGGGTGGAATCCAAAGCCATCCTCGACAAGTGTCGCGCTGAAGGCTTGGAATTAAACAACCATATGGCTGCGATCTCGCTGGGTTTGGAAGCCACCATTCGAGAGTGGTTCACTGTGGGCAGTGGTGGTACGGCCGTGGAGACCACTCAAAAAGTGGATCTCGACAAGGTCAAAGCCAAACGACGTTCGGCAGCAAAGCCTGTCGCCGTTGAAACTTCGGATGACGACGCCGTGGCGACGGACGATGCCGATGAGGAAGCTTCGGTACAGACCGAGGCGGAAACGCCGGCTGTCGATGCGGGTAAAGCCAAGCCGCGTGTGAAGGCAGAGCCTGCATCCGAACCGGTCGATGCGTCGGTTGAATCGGTTGAGTCAGAGCCTGTGGTCGAAACTGCCGAAGTGGTGCAGTCGTCGGCATCAGGTGAGGAAGACAACGAAGCCGTTGAATCGGCTGATGATGAAGCCGATGCTCCACGTCCGGTGCAGCACACGCCCACTGCCGCCAAACTCAAAGGACCTAAAGTGGTCCGTATCGAAGCGCCTGAAGAGATTCGTGCGCCACGACCGCGGCGATCCAGTGAGCCGCGCGGCGGTGGCGGCGGCGGTCCCATGGGCGGTGGCGGCCCGATGCCTGGCGATGTCATGCGATCGACGGGTCCGGCCCGAGGTCGTGGTGCCGGTGGCAAGAAGTCTGAGGGAGATGACGATGGTGGCCGTTCGCCACGTCGCAAGAGTGGAGCAGGTGGCGAGGCGGCCTCACCGCGTCGCCCCGGGCGCACCGGTGAGGCCGATGCGTGGTTCAAGGGTGCTCGTCGGGCGCAGGATCTGATCGAGCGTGAAGAGCGATTGAATCAGGCGGCAGGATTCATGCGTCAGCGTCGTCTGGCCATGAAGAAGCGAGCGGCTGCCACCGGAGGCAAGGCCGCAGCATCGCCGGCTGAATCAGGCGGCAAAGTTGTGATTGCGCAGCCTTTTACCATCAAAGATCTGTCAGCCACCACAGGGATCAAGACGGCAGACTTCATCAAGTTTTTGTTCAAGCGCGGCGTGATGGCCACCATCAACGCGGCGATCGACACCGAAATGGCCATGGAAGTCTGTTTGGAATACGGCATCGAACTCGATGTCAAAGAAGCGCAGACGGCCGAAGAGGTCATGGTCGACAAGACCAACTTGATTGAACGTCAGGATATCCGTCGCCGTCTGCCGGTGGTGGCGGTGCTGGGTCACGTGGATCACGGCAAGACTTCGTTGCTGGACAAGATTCGATCGACCGATCGCGTGTCGAGCGAAGATGGCGGCATCACGCAGCACATCGGTGCGTTCCGCGCCTCGATCGTCGGCAGTGAAGGCGAAGAGAAGACGGTGGTCTTCCTTGATACGCCCGGTCACCAGGCGTTTTCGAACATGCGGGCACGCGGTGCGAATCTGGCTGACATCGTGGTACTCGTGGTGGCGGCGGATGACGGCGTCATGCCGCAGACGATTGAATCGATCAATCATGCGCAGGCCGCCGAGATTCCGATCGTCGTAGCGCTCAACAAGATCGATCGTCCTGACGCGACGGAAGGCAATATCCAGAAAATTTACGGCCAGCTGGCCGAACGCGGTTTGAACCCGGTTGAATGGGGTGGCACGACCGAAGTGATGAAGGTTTCGGCGATGACCGGTGACGGTATTCCGGATCTCATCGAAGTGCTGGACTACCAGGCCGACTTGCTCGAACTCAAGGCCGGCTATGACGGACGCGGTCAGGGTCAGGTCATCGAGGCCGAGCTCGATCCGGGCCGCGGTTCGGTGGCTCGTGTGTTGGTGCGCGAAGGTGAACTGAAGGTGGGTGACTTTGTGGTCGTGGGTCGTGCTTTTGGCAAGGTCCGCAGCATGGTCGATGACCGCGGCAACCAGTTGCCGGTGGCGGGTCCTTCCACGCCGATCGAGCTCAGCGGTATTGATTCAGTGCCCGATGCCGGTGACAAGCTTTATGTGACGACCAGCCTGCGTGAAGCCGAAACGATTGCCGAACAACGCCGCGATGCCGAGCGCAAAATCGCGTTGGCCGAGAAATCCAAGGTTTCGCTCGAGAACGTCTTCGATCAGATTCAGGCTGCAGCCGTGAAAGAACTGCGCATCGTCATCAAGGCTGACGTGCAGGGTTCGCTTGAAGTATTGAGGTCGTCCCTTGAGGGTTTGTCGACCGAAGAAGTGGCCGTGAAAGTGCTTCACTCCGCCGTCGGCGGGATCACCGAATCAGATGTGGTGCTTGCCGATGCGTCGGATGCCATCGTGGTCGGCTTCCATGTCATCGCTTCGCAGAAAGCCCGTTCCGAAGCCGAGCGCCGCGGTGTGGATGTGCGGTTGTATCGTGTGATTTACGACTTGACCGACGATGTCACCAAGGCCCTCGAAGGCTTGCTGACCCCCGAGCCGCCGCGAAGAAGTGCTTGGACACGCCGAAGTGCGCCAGGTCTTCAAGGTCTCGAAGGTGGGTGCGGTGGCCGGTTGCTATGTGACCGATGGCGCGATTCAGCGAGCCGCCTTCATCCGTGTGACACGTGATGGCATCGTGGTGGAACATGACCGCGTGTTGGAACAGCTCAAGCGATTCAAGGACGACGCCCGTGAGGTTCGTTCGGGCATGGAATGCGGCATGAAGATCGTCGGATATGACGATATTCGCGAGGGCGATGTGCTTGAATGCTACAACACCACCGAGGAGAAACGCACGCTCTCCTGAGGGAGAGTCGCCGGCACGGGTGATGGTGGTGGGAATCCTTCAGGTTGAACTGTTGATCAGTGAGGCCAGGAGTCTCAAGGACAAGCGGCGTGTACTGCGATCCATCAAGGATCGATTGGGCCGGCGACTCGAAGTCGCCATTGCCGAAGTGGACCGAGCTGACCACCATCAGATTGCCGTACTGGGGATTGTGTCGGTGGCGAATTCGGGTGAACAAGTGCGACGTGTGCTTGACGGCATCGTGGAACAATTGCGACAGGCCACGCACTACACGCTCTCGGATCATCGGACAGAAATACTCAACGGAGTTTCCGGATAAATCATCGATGTCTTTTCGACGAGAACAACTTGCTTCCACGATGCGTCGTGAAATCGGCCGCCTGTTGGCGGGAGGTCTTGCGGATCCGCGTCTGGAAGGCGTGATGATTTCGGTGGTCGAACTCGAGATTTCTCCCGATGGTCATCAAGCCACTGTTCGTGTGTCGATTCTGCCGCACGAGGCAGCATCGAAAGCCATGCATGCCTTGCGGCATGCGGCCAAGCACCTGCGCAGTCAAGCCGGTCAGCGGATACACATCCGCACGATGCCGCGATTGGAATTCGTGCTGGACCAGACGTTGAAGAAGGAAGCTGATGTGCTGGCGGCGATCCGCCATGCGGTCGAGGAAGATGAGCAACATCGGCGTGACCAGGAGCATCCGGAAGCTGAATCGGATGCCACTGTGATCGCGGACCCACAGGAGTCCGAGTCGTGAGCACTGCGATCTATGCCAAACGTTTGAAGCTGCTGCTCAAGAAGCTCGAGACAGCAGTGGTTGAAAAGCCGGTGCGCCCTCAGCGCGATCCCGTACACGAAGTCATTCACGCCTTCATGGTTTGGAATGCGACCCTTGAGCAGGCGGAGAAGGCGCATGCAGCCCTTCTGGCTGATGTGTTGGACATCAATGAGCTGCGTGTCTGTGATCCGGATGAAATCGTGGAGATCATCGGGCCGCGGTATCCAATGGCTCAGGAGCGTGCGCATCATCTGAAGCGGACACTTCATGCGATTTATCAGCGTGAGCACGCGGTGAGTCTGGCTGCGGTGGCCACCAAGCCGAAGCGTGAAGCGCGGGCTTATCTGGATTCGCTGGAAGGCATTGTTCCGCATGTTGCGGCAAGCGTCATGCTGCTGAGCCTGGAAGGGCATGCCATTCCGGTGGATGACCATCTCCTCAAGCGCCTGCAGGAAGATGTGGTTGTGGATGCGGATGCGGATGCGGCGGCAGCACAGTCATTTCTTGAATATCAGGTTCGTGCCAGTGATGGTCTGATGGTTCACGCTCAGTTGCGTGCTTACGTGGAGCAATCCATCAAAGTGGTGCTGCCCAAGGCGCCGGTGATCAAAAAGGCGCCGACCGAAAAAAGTGGTGGTCAAAGAGCCGGAGCCGGTTGCTCCGGTGGAAGAAAAGAAGGTGGAGCCCCCCGCCAAGTCAGCGAAGAAGGTCGCCAAAAAGGCCGCAGAGCCGAAGGTCGCCAAGGTGACGAAGGCTTCAAAGACGGTCAAGGTCGCGAAGACCGCCAAGGCGACGAAGGTCACCAAAAAGACGACGAAGTCTTCCCGCAAGCCAAAGCTCAGGAAGTAATCCCATGATTCGACGCAACAACAATGCACTGTTGCGCATCGGTCTGCCCAAGGGCAGTCTGCAGGACAGTACGATCAATTTGTTTTCGCGCGCAGGATACGACATCAATGTGTCGTCGCGTAGTTATTTTCCGCAGATCGACGACCCGCAACTCGATTGCGTGATGTTTCGTGCGCAGGAAATGAGTCGGTATGTCGAGCAGGGCGTGGTCGATCTGGGGATCACCGGCCATGACTGGGTGGTGGAAAATGGTTCGGACGTCCATGAGGTCTCTGAGCTGCGCTATTCGAAGGCCACGTCGCAGCCTGCCCGTTGGGTGCTCGCCGTGCCGGAAGAATCAGAAGTGCGTCGCCCGGAAGATCTGGCCGGCGGGATCGTGTCGACCGAGCTGCTTCAGACCACCAAGCGCTATTTCGCCGAAAAGGGTGTGGATGTGAAGGTGGAGTTTTCCTGGGGCGCGACGGAGGTCAAGGCCCGTCTGGTGGACGCCATTGTGGATATCACCGAGACCGGTTCATCACTGCGTGCAAATAACCTGCGGGTCATTGATGAAATCCTGAATTCCACCACACGTCTGATCGCCAACCACGCCGCGTGGAATGATCCGGAGAAGCGAAATAAAATCGAAAGTCTCGCCCTGTTGCTGCGTGGCGCGATTGATGCCCGCCATCGGGTCGGTCTCAAAATGAACGTCCCGCAGGACAAGCTCGACGAGATTCTGGCGATGCTCCCTGCGGAACATTCACCCACGGTTAGTCCGCTGGCAGACAAGAGTTGGCTGGCGATTGAAATCATTGTCGAAGACAGCATTGAGCGGGAGCTGGTCCCTCGTCTGCATCGCTCGGGGGCGACCGGAATTATCAGCTATCCGCTTAACAAGGTGATACACTGACACTGCAATGCATGGCGTCCGCCGCATATTCCGCGCGAAGTGGCGGCTCCGGGTCGGAGCATTGTTGCTCTTTGGCGGCGTGACGGGATGCCAGCCGGCCGCAATGGACGGGCCGGCAGCCAGTGATCCCACAATTCATTTTGAGCAACGTGCCGCAGCCGAGGCCCGACAGGCCATTCGTGTGGGGTCGACGTCGCATTCGGTTTCGCCTCCGTCGTATCTGGCTGATCAGGTCGGGTATCTGGCAGGGGGGGATCGGGTCCGCGCATCGATGTCGCTCGATCAGATTCTGCCGCGATTGCCGCGCCCCCGATTACATGCAGCCGGCGAAGTCAGTCGATCGTTCCGATCAGGTTGCGCCGGATGCTGCCGTGAAGTTTTATGTGTTGGGTCGTGCCGCATGGCGATCCAATCAGCGTCGCGAAGCAATCGATCGTCTTGAACAGGCTCATCGGCTTGATCCCGGTTCGGCGGATGTGTTGCGCCTGCTGGGTTGGGTGCACTTCGATTTTGAAAATGAAAGCGAAGGTTCTCGCGCTCTGAAGAAGGCGATGCAGCTTGAGCCGGATGATCCTCAGAGTCTTTTTCTCCTAGGACGCGTGGCGTTTCGGGCAGGTCGTTTTGATGAGGCGGTGGTGGCGCTTTCACGTTCGGCGGCATTGCCGGATGCGCGTGAAATCGATGAGGCCATTGCGATCCTTCGTCCGTATTATCTCGGACAGTCACTGATTCGATCGGGTTATTTGTCCGCCGGTGTGGAACAACTGCAACAGCTCTTGGAGCATGGCATCGACGAAGGGCGCCCCAATGCCACCTTGCGCATGCTGTTCCGAGACATGGCATTGGTCGTGCGCCAAGGCGCGGCGATGTATGGCCAGATCGGCGATGCCTTGTGCCGACTCGGACGGTATGACGAGGCGCTGTCGCTTTACAGCAGTTTGTCGGAGCGGCCGGGTGCGGAATTCGATCCGATCGCGGATCGACGTGCCTATGCCATGCTCTGTCTGGGACGCGAGGTTTCAGCACAGCGCATTGTGCTCGATATTCTGCGCAAGCCGGGCGTGCCCGCTGATCGCGAATTGGAATTGATGGTGTATGTGGCGGATCAATCGAAGGATCGCCCTTCGTTTGTCAGAGTGGTCCGGGCCTACTACCAGAAGGAAGGGCGTCCGCAGGGTTTGGCGCTGGCATTGCATCGGCTTGAATCATCGGATCAGGGTCGCAACGTGCTGCGAGATCATCTTGCGGCCCGCCCGCAGGATATGGCGATCTTTGAAGTGTTGGCCCGCGATCTTGAATCGCATGATCCAAAAGCATTATGTGATCTTGTGACCGAACAGATTGACGCCAGGCCCGAAGCGGCTGAGGCCTACACCGTGCGCCTTTCACTCGGCGGTGATGCGGGCGCGGCGTTCGTGCGTCAGTTGGATGATCTGCCTGCATCGCGACGTGATGGGGCTGCGGCGTGGTATCTGCGTGGCATTGTGTATGCGAAAGCCGGCCAATGGCAGCAGGCCCGCCAGGCTTTCGATCAATCGGTGGAACGTCATCCAGATTTTCTTGTGGCACGACTGGCGCTGGTTGATCTGTATTTACGCCGGGGCGAGGCGCCGCGAGCGCTGGAATTGCTCGATGGTCTTGAAGGCGCGAATGCCACCGCAGTGGGGCGCAAGCGGGCCGAAGCGCTCGTGGTGGCCGGTCGGCATGAAGAAGCATTGAAAGTGGTGGATCAGCTTCTGACCGAATCGCCACGTGATGTGGCGGTGCTGATGCTCAAGGCCCGTGTGCTGCAGGGGCAGCGCCATGAAGATCAGGCCGAGCAAATTTTGTTGAACGCCTTGGGATTCGAGTCAACCAATGAGGCGGTCTATGCCGCTTTGTTCGCCCTGTATGAAACAGATCTCAATACCCATGGTCAGCGCTGGATTGAGTTGCAGAAGCAGGCGCAGGGGCAGATTCCCTCAAGCCGAATCGCCCGACTCAAGACCGCTGAGTTATTCAATGCCCGTCGTCAGAATGATCCGGCCGAACGTCTTTTGCGCGATTTGCTCGATGAAGATCTGAGTGATGAGATTGCTGTGGCCGCCATGCGCCGGTTGGTGCTTGAGGTCCTCGGGCCGCGCGGTCAATGGGAAGCGGCGGAATCCCTGCTGCTTTCGGTAATCAAGCGCCGGCCGGATGACCGTACGCCGATTGATCTGCTGGCGCCTGTGGCTCGCGAATTGGGCAAGCCGGATATTTTTTACGATCGACTTGAAGCGTACTTAAAGCGCCAATCGCCTTCGTATGCCATGTCCATTCAACTGTTTGAACTCTATCGGGCTCGCGAGATGGAGCCGCAATCGATTGCGGCGCTGGAAGATGCCGCCAAGCGTCTGGCGCTGGAAGATGGTGTCGAGCAGCACGTACGCGTTTCAGTGAGTTTCATGTCGGTGGAGCGTTATGATCAGGCGCTGGCCGCGATTGATGTTGCGATCGAGCGATTTCCGGAAGATCGCGCCGAGCTGATGTACCGCAAATCCAACGTATTCAGTATTCAGGATAAACTCGACCAGGCCGAACAGTTGTTGGTTCAGGTTCTCAAAGAAGATCCTGAGCATGTCGTGGCGAACAATGATCTGGCTTATTTCTGGGCAGATCAGAATCGCAATCTGGAGCAGGCGCTGGCCATGACACGTAAGGCGGTGGCTGCGCGGCCGCAGCAGGGGGCCTATCTCGATTCACTGGGATGGGTGCTTTACAAGATGGGCGACTTCCGTGAATCCGTACGCCGTCTCGAAGAAGCACGCACCAAGCCCGATGGTCAGCATCCGGTGATTCTGGATCACCTGGGTGATGCGCAGTGGCGTCTGGGCAATGCCGAAGAAGCCAAGCGGCACTGGGCCAAGGCACTGGAAGACGCTCGCCAGCTCGAGCGACCGGGTGCCGAAGTGGAGCGATTGCTGGAGCTGCTCCCAAAGAAAGTCGAAGCATTGGAAGCCAGTCAGCGGCCTGGTGTGGCACCGCTGCCCGGTGAAAAGAAAGAGCCTTAAGCAGTCGTATTTCATGCGATCACGCGATGGCGTGTGACAAGGGTTGATGGAGTGTGAGTCATGGCCGGACACAGCAAATGGGCCAATATCAAACATCGGAAAGCCCGTCAGGATTCAAAGCGTAGTCGTGAGTGGAGCCGTTGTGCCCGCGCGATCATCGTGGCAGCAAAAAATGGCGGCGGCGATCCGGATGCCAATCTCTCTCTGCGCTATGCCATCGATGAAGCCAAAGCGGCCAACATGACCAAGGACACGATCATCAATGCCATCAAAAAAGGCAGTGGTGAACTGGGCACCGGTGAAAATTACGAGCCGGTCACCTATGAGGGCTATGGTCCGAATGGTGTCGCCGTTTTCATTGAAGTGCTGACCGACAACAAGAACCGAACGGTGGGCGAAATCCGTACGATTTTCAACAAGCGCGGTGGCAACATGGCCACTTCGGGTTCGGTGGCTTATCTGTTCACACCCAAAGGTCAGTTCACCTTGCCGAAGGATGTCGTGACCGAAGAACGGTTGATGGAAATCGCTCTCGAAGCCGGCGCCGAAGATGTGGCGGATGAAGACGCATTCTGGCTGGTCACCACCGAGCAAGCTGATTTTCATGCCGTGAAGCAGGCTCTCGATGCAGCTTCACTGGTGCCTGAAACGGCGGAACTCACCATGGTGCCTTCGATGACCGTACCATGTTCGGCCGGTGAGGCCCAGACGCTGCTGGGCTTGATCGAAGATTTGGAAGACCAGGATGATGTCCAGAAGGTCCACGCCAACTTTGATATTCCGGATGAAATCATGGCGCAATTGGGCGGATAACCTTTCGGGCTCCATAGATTTACCAGTGGCGTTGGGCATGGCTTTAAGCCGATAATGTCTTTGCGTGATGCGCCAATCATTGAAAACATTTTGTACGGTCTGTGGGGCGGTAGCGGTGTTCTGGTGCAGTGTGGCACGGGCTGCGGTCATTCCATGGTCGGGTGGAACCGGCAACTGGGATACCGGAACCAACTGGACGGGGAGCGTGGAGCCGGGCAGCGGTGATACGGCACAGATCACAAGTTTTGTGACCGTGACGGTGAACTCTTCAGGAAATACGGTCAGTTCATTGCTGGTGTCCAACCACACCAGTGGGCCGACGCTGACCATGACCGGCGCATCATCGGTTCTTACTGTGAACAATGATTTTAATTTGGCGAACTCTGCGACCAATGGTCAGGATGGCAACTACACGCAGGTCGATGGCACATTGAACGTTCTGGGCAACTGGAATGTGGCGAATGTGAACAACGCATCGGCGACGGTGGATATCCAGGGTGGCACGGTCAATGTCACCGGCAATGTTTATCTGTCCACGGCGGGTAATCCGCAGAATGTCTCATTCACGACCATCGCCGCCGGTGCGACGATCAATGCCACGACCATCTATGTAGGTGATAAAGCTGCGATCGGTGGCGAAGGGACCATTAACGCCGATGTCGTGGTCGATCCCGGCGGCACGGTGGGGGGTGAACTGACGGTGGTCAGCGACGACTGGACATTAGGCAACAACACGACCAAAGAAGCCACGCTTCACAACGGCACGCCGCCATTTTTTGACAGCATCACCGTGAACGATGTATTGACGCTCGCATCGGCTGGGACATGGACCTTGTCTCTGATCGACGACAGCGGCTTTGATGATGTTGGGGTTTCGGGCACAGAAGAATTCACCCTCTGGGAAGATTTCGACACGCTAACATTTGGTGCCACCACTGTGACCACTGGTTCAGGCACCATTACCAACGTCACGATTTCTAGCGGAGCCGGTGGTCCACCGGCGGGGCAGATTGCCGGTGCCAGTTTGAAGTACCGGTTCAATGCGCCGGGGATGGGTGAGGTCTATCTGACAGGGGTGATTCCCTTGCCGGGTCCGGTCATGCTTTTCGGTGTGGCGAGCCTCTTCTGGTTCGGGCGACGTCGACCCATCGGCCCGGTTTCAGCCTGATTTGCCAACATTTGCTTTGCATTGTGACAGGCATCTTTTGCAGTGTCGCATTGACTTATTCATCTCTGCCGTAAAAATGCTCCTCCAGTCGCTATCTGCGGCCGAAGGAGCATTGTCGTGGCAGAAACCATGAAGGCGTTGGTCAAGGCGAAGCGTGAGCCGGGGTTGTGGTTGGAGGATGTGCCGGTTCCGACCATCGGAGACAGCGAAGTTCTGATTCGCGTGATGAAGACCGGAATCTGCGGGACGGATCTTCATATCTACAACTGGGATGACTGGGCTCAGAAGACCATTCCTGTGCCGATGGTGGTGGGCCATGAATTCGTCGGCACCATCGTCGCCGTCGGGTCGCACGTACACGATTTTAATGTGGGCGATGTCGTCAGCGGTGAGGGGCACGTGGTTTGTGGTCATTGCCGCAATTGCATGGCCGGCCGACGCCATCTTTGTGCGCACACAGTGGGTCTGGGTGTGAATCGTCCTGGCGCCTTTGCCGAGTATGTATCGCTGCCGCAGACCAATGTGTGGCTGCATGACGCGTCGATTTCACAGGATGTGCAATCCATCTTCGATCCATTCGGGAACGCGGTGCATACGGCCTTGAGTTTTCCGGTGCTCGGCGAGGATGTGCTGATCACCGGCGCAGGTCCGATTGGTCTGATGGCGGCCGCCGTGGTGCGGCATGCCGGCGCGCGATTCGTGGTGATCACCGATGTCAACCCGCGTCGTCTGGAGCTGGCGAAGAAGATGGGTGTGACGCTGGCGGTGAATGCCAAAGAGAAAAATATTGCTGATGTGCAGAAAGAACTGGGCATGGAAGAAGGATTCGATGTCGGCCTTGAGATGTCCGGCAATCCCAGCGCCTTTCGCGACATGCTTGCGAACATGGCCCATGGCGGCAAAATCGCCATGCTCGGCATTCCTGAGAAAGAGATGTCGATTGACTGGAATACCGTGGTCTTCAACATGCTGACCATCAAAGGGATCTACGGCCGAGAGATGTACGAGACCTGGTACAAAATGACGGTCATGCTGCAGGCGGGTCTGGATATCAGCCCGGTCATCACGCATCGTTTGGATTACGCCGATTTTCATCAGGGCTTCGAGGCCATGCGCGGGGGCAACTGCGGCAAGGTTGTCCTCACGTGGCCGGAGAATTGAATATGTACGGTCGTTTTCAGGAACATCTGGCTGGTGAATTGGACGCCATTCGTGCCGCGGGTCTGCAGAAATCCGAGCGCGTGATAACCACGCATCAACAGGCTCATATCCAGACCACGCAAAAGTCGGATGTGCTGAATCTGTGCGCGAACAATTATCTGGGCTTGGCCGACCATCCCGAGGTGCTGGCTGCGGCGCGTGAAGCCATTGATCGATGGGGCTACGGCATGGCCTCGGTGCGATTCATCTGCGGCACGCAGCAAGTGCATCGCGATCTCGAACAGGCGATCAGTCGATTTCTCGGTATGCAGGACACGATTTTGTATTCGTCGTGCTTTGATGCCAACGGTGGATTGTTCGAGACGCTGTTGGGGTCTGAAGATGCCATCATCAGCGACCAACTTAATCATGCTTCGATCATCGACGGTGTGCGTCTCTGCAAGGCGCAGCGCTTTCGTTATGCCAACAATGATATGGCCGAGCTTGAAACGCGTCTGAAAGAATCATCCGAAGCGCGATTTCGCATGATTGCCACTGACGGTGTGTTTTCGATGGATGGCGTGGTGGCCAATCTCGCTGAAATTTGCGATCTCGCGGATCGGTATGACGCATTGGTCATGGTGGATGATTCGCACGCGACGGGATTTTTCGGGCCGACCGGTCGCGGTACACCCGAATACCACGGCGTGTCGGATCGCATCGATGTGATGACCAGCACGTTGGGCAAGGCGCTTGGCGGTGCCAGTGGTGGATTCACCTCCGGGCGTTCAGAAATCGTGGCCTTGCTGCGTCAGCGCAGCCGGCCGTATCTGTTTTCCAACACGCTGTGTCCGGTGATCGCGCACACAACCTTGCGCGTGTTGGAGATGCTCGAATCCTCCACGGCCCTGCGCGATCGGCTTGCCGCGAATACGCTGCAGTTCCGAAGTGGCATGACCGAACGCGGTTTTGCCATTCGACCCGGCGATCATCCCATTGCGCCGATCATGATCGGCGATGCATCGCGGGCGGTGACGATGGCCGATCGCCTGCTCGCCGAAGGCGTCTACGTGGTGGGTTTCTCGTATCCGGTGGTGCCGCAGGGGGCCGCGCGCATCCGTGTGCAGGTTTCGGCCGCGCACACGGCCACGGATTTGGATTTCGCCATGGATGCTTTCGCCCGCGTTCAGGACGCCATGGGCCGCTGAATGCTCTGCAAGACCGTGTATTACAGTGGACGTGTGCAAGGCGTGGGTTTTCGCTGGGCGGTCAGTCAGGCGGCGCGTGGATATGACGTGGCGGGCTTTGTTCGCAATTTGCCCGATGGTCGCGTGGAACTGGTCGCCGAGGGGGCAGCCGCAGATCTGGACCGGTTTCTGGCAGAGATCGC
>CALOAZ010000018.1:0-4674 GCA_942491355.1 uncultured Phycisphaeraceae bacterium | reverse complement strand
CATGCCGGGGCCATGCGCGCATCTTGCCGAAGCGTGTGAAGCCGGAACAGGTTGCCCGATCGATCAGGCTGAGGCTGAATTGTGGTATCAGCGAGCGGCTGATCTGGGTGATCCCCCGGCGCTGCTGCGTCTGGGGCAGATTTACGAAGATGCCATCGGTGTGAATCAGGATATGGATCGGGCCACGATGTTTTATCGTCGTGCGGCGGCGGCGGGTGAGAGTGCGGCGCAGGCATGGCTTCGCGCCCATCACCTGGATGTCGCGCCGGCCTTGTGATGTAAACAGGTTGCGGTATCAGAGCGGCGGTTCTTCGCCGCCCACAAGATGGCCGTTGTCATAAACGGCGATGCGCGGCCGGATGGCCATTTGATCATTCATATCTGCCGACGACCAATCATCGTGGCGATCCCACATCTTGCCTTCGATCACACCGATTTCGAAATCGATGGATCGGCGGTAAAGATCATCGGGATAGCCTGATTTTCCCGGACGACTTGAAGCCTGATAAATGCGGTTGGGCAACAAGGTCTGGCCTGAAAAATCGGCTTCGAGGTAATAGACGTCTTGCGTCCAACGGGCGACGCGGCCCAGGCGACCGCCTTGTGATCCGAGCAGTTTCACGCGCACGTCTTCGGGTTTGACATCCGATTTAACCCGAAAGAAATAGCGCATCGACAGTTTTTCGGTCGCGCGGGGAGGCCAGCGGCTGCGGTTGTTGAGATAGGCTTCGATGCGAACGGATCGTTCATCTTCTGAAGCCAGTCGCGCTTCAACGAAAAATTCGCGATCGGTGTCATGCCAATCCAGCGACGCATTGCGCTCTTCGCTGGGTGGAAAATCACTGTCGGGAAGCACGGCGTATTGATCGGGGGCCAGCGCGATCAACCCTGCGAGGGCGAGTTGAAGTGTGGCGTTGAGATCCAGACCCACGCGGTTGTACGCCACATCGAAGACATCGCGATAGGTGTCATTGGCCTCGGGGCCTTGCACCAGAGCGCCGTAAAGGATGTGGCGTGCGCGGGGATAATATTCCGGGCGCTTCGGGTTCAGACTGTCGAGCCCGCCCCATGCCGCATGTGCGCCGGGATGACGGGGAGACAAAGGCCACTTCGAACCCAGGCCCACCACGAAACTGAACTGCGCGGCATTGTGACCGACGGTGTAGTCCATCTGAGCCTGTGCGAATTGGCGGGCACGGTCGCGCCGTTCTGCGTTTTCGGTTTGATCGGCGTAGAGCAGGGCGAGTGCGGCGCAGCGCATGGCTCCCCCCAGACCTTCTTTGGCGGCTTCGGGTGCCAGGCGCAATCCGCCGGGACTCGGCGCAAGGGTGATCCATCGTTCGAGGCGCTGCCAGAGTGCCGCATCCCATTGGTCGCGCAGGGTTTTTGAACCGGCACCGATACGCATCAGCAATAGCAGGCCGGCATGACTCATGTCATCGTGTCGCGAAGGGCGATCAACCTTGAATCGTTCGTCAAAAGGAATGCTTTTCAAAAGATCCATGGCCGCGCGGAGATACGGGCCGGACTGTGATTTGGGATCAATTTCCTCAGAGGCACGCGCCAGCCAGGCAGCGGCGATCAGTTGTTCATCGAACGCATCGGCATCACGCAAGCCGATCTGGCGGCGACGGCCGTCCGGCGTCAGGGCTGGAGCCTGCGATCGCGTGGCATCCACGCCTTCGTTGGGCATCGGGAATTGTTGCGCGAAGGCAAACAGTTTGCGTGCGCGCCGCAAGAGGCGGCGGGCTTCTTCCGGACCGTCGGCGCGCCGTGTTCATGAAACACCACGGCCGAAGCCGCCATGGCGCCGGCCATGGCACCGGCCACATCAGGACCGCCGAGTTGGGGTGTGAGTTTCAACGATTCGCGATGATTGAAGCCGTGTGTGATTTCGGGCGCGCACCAGATCGATCGCGCATCAGGTGCCGGGCCGGGCATGCCCCCGATATCGATGTAGAGTTCGAACCCTTCAAAGTTTTTGGGATCATTGGGATGCGGATCCACCACGCATTTTTGAAAGTAAGTGTTGATATGGCGCAGGCTTTCGAGCAGGCGTGGCAGTTGCCCGTTGCCGCGATACGCGGCAGGGAAAGCTTCGGCACTCCAGGCAAGCATCATGGTGGCGCGGGCCATCACGGCATTGGATTTCCAGTGATCGCCGCCCCGATACCAGCCGCCACTAAGATCGAGACCGGCATCAAGGCCGTCATCCAGATGGGTATCGCCGCGCCAGGACACGCGATGGCTCGGGCTCAGATGGCCCGACTGCTGGGCTTCGAAGAAGTAGAGGGACATCTGCAAGGCCTGGCCGTACGGGGCTTCGGCGGCATTCAGGGTCGCAGCCATCGCGCCGGTCAGGATCATGACTGCGATCCTGGCCTTCAGCCGGTTTCGGCATGGCGCGTTGGGAGGGCTCATTTCCGCAAAATCCCCGTGGGCAACCTGACAAAGGTCACCCATGGGTCTATTCCCCCGTATGGCCTGAAACGAGACATTCGGGGAAATGGCCGAACGGGATGAGTCATGCGTCAGCGACGGCGGCGGGAGAACTTGGAACCGAGCGATTTCTTCGCCGGGCCCTTGGGCACAATGCCGCCCGGGAACAGATTCGGATCGGGCTGTGCGAGATTGTGATCCGATTCGTACCGGCTCTTGGCCGGTGGCGCCTTGGGGGCATCGGGGGTGTAGCGTCCGCCCTTGGGTTCGTCGCGCCAGTTGTCGGGGCGGGGGGCGGCTTCGAAACCTTCGACTTCAAGTTTGTCGATCAATACGCCGGTCAGCTTCTCGATTTCGGTCAGCAGTTGTCCCTGATCCGGTTGGACAAAAGCCCATGCGTCACCGGAGCGACCGGCGCGTGCCGTGCGGCCGATGCGATGCACGTAGTTTTCGATGTCATCCGGAAGATCGTAATTGATCACATGCGTGATGCCCTCGACGTCGAGGCCGCGGCTGGCCAGATCAGAGGCCACCAGAACTTCGAGATTGTTGTCGCGCAAACGCTGAATCATCTTGTTTCGGTTGGCTTGCGAAAGATCGCCGTGAATGGCATGCGCATCGATCTTTTCACGATTGAGATAGAGCGTGAGTTTGTCGACCTTGCGCTTGGTGCGGCAGAAGATCACCGTGAGTGCCGGTTCCAACTGTTTGAGCAGATGGGCGCACAGGCGATCTTTGTCCCAAGGGTTGACGGGAATGTGATGCTGTGTGACCTGAGACACCGTCAGAGATTTGGCAGCCGTGACGATTTTTTCGGCGTCCGGTTTCATGAATTGCCGGGCCAGGCGCTCGATGTCATCACTGATCGTGGCCGAAACGAAAATGGTCTGATGATCGCCTTTCACTTTGGCGAGGATCTTTCGGATGTCGTCACGGAAACCGATATCGAGCATGCGGTCGACTTCGTCGAGGACCACGTGGCGCAGTGTGTCGTAGTTCAGGATGTGTTTCTGGTGCAGATCGATCACGCGGCCGGGGGTGCCGACCACGATTTGGACGCCGTCGTTCAGCGCGCTGATCTGTTTCTGATAGCGCTCGCCGCCCACAATCGCTGCCGAACGCACTTTGGTGTGTTTTCCAAGTTCATCGAGTTCGGTCACGATCTGGGCCGCCAGTTCGCGGGTCGGGGCCAGAATCATCGCCTGAACCCCGCCCTCGGGATCGACCATGCTCAGCAGGGGCAGGCCGAAGGTGGCCGTTTTACCGGTGCCGGTTTTGGCCTGACCAAGGACATCGCGCCCTTCGAGGATGAGCGGGATCAGTTTGTCCTGGATGTCGGTGGGGTGAAGGAAGCCGGCTTCGTCAATGCCACGAAGCACTTAGGCGCGCATACCGAGATCCAAGAAAGACTTGTCGGTGTTGAAGATGTCACTCATGAGCTGTCCAGTGGGCCGGACAGAAGAGGCGTCGAAGACGCGGAAGCTGACGAAGGTCAGCGGCGGCGTGATCGGCGGCGTCTCCTGCCCGAACCGATTCCTTGGTCTCGAAATCAGAATGGGTTAGGATACGGAACGAGCATCTTAGAAACCCCTTTCATTACCGGCAAGAGCTGTCCCGGAGGGAGCCGATGGGCCCAACCAGTCAGATCGAGGTCGATCTTTCGGCTCTTGAAACCAATCTCAACACATGGCGAGCCTTTTTAGGGCCCAAATGTGATATTTGCGCGGTGGTCAAAGCCGACGCCTACGGCCTCGGGGCCGTGCCCATTGCTCAGCGCCTGGTGGCTCGCGGCGTGAAGACGCTCGCGGTCTTCAATGCTCAGCAGGCCACCGAACTGGCCAAAGCCGGTGTGCGTGCCGACATCATCATTCTCATGCCGATCGATGAAATCAGCCGCACCGACATCCTCTATCGCAATACGGTTTCTGAAACGCTGCACCTGACGCTGCATGCGCCGGATCAACTTGAGAAGGTTGAAGCGATCGGCATGACCTTCGGCGCACGCATTCCGGTCCACATTGAATTGGATACCGGCTTGGGGCGTCTGGGTATGCCGATTGAAGAGGCGGATGCGGTCGTCACCGAATTGCCCAAGCACCGGTACATTCGCCTTGCCGGAATCTACACGCATACCGCCAGTCCGGCGGCGGATGCCAAGCTGACGGATAAACAGCTTGCGCAACTCGATGCGTTTGTGGAACGCCATGCCGAGCGCATCGGCCCGGATGTCAAAAT
>CALOAZ010000017.1:0-4760 GCA_942491355.1 uncultured Phycisphaeraceae bacterium | reverse complement strand
GCACAAACGAGAGTTGCAGCGATTGAGCTTGCAGGCGATGGAACGCGGCGTGACGCTGATTCCGCTGAGTCTGTATTTCAGCGAACGCGGGATTGCAAAAATCGAGCTGGCAGTGGCACGCGGCAAAGGCAAGGCCGACAAACGCGAAACGCTCAAGAAGCAGGATGCCGCGAAAGATATTCGGCGAGCCATGTCGCGTAAGCGCATTTGATGTGAATGCCGTTCACGCCGGCTCACGGCGCGGGTGAGATCGACGGCCACTTCACGGTTCGCTCGGCTTCGTGCGCCGCGCCTGTGATGGCGTCTTTCAATTGAATTTTGACGGTGACTTGCCCGAGATCGGTCGGTATTTTTTTAGCGTCAATCGGGATTTCGAGTGTGTAATGATTGCCGGTCAGCCCGGCGCGGAAGGCGGCGTCGAATGCGGCGATGTCGAAGGTGTGCTTGCCGACGGTGATGGGTTCGTCACCGGCGGGAATGGCGGTCGCCGTGCAGTGCAATGTGCCGAGGGTTTGGATGAATCGGCTTTTGGCATCGCGTGGGACCACATACAACCGGATGCCATCGAGCTTGCCGTCGTGATCGCGATCAATGGGGCCTGTGTAAGGATCCAGTTCGATTCGGACGCAGATCGGGCGCTCTGTGCCCGCAGGCAGTGAAGTGCCGTTCTGTCCATCTTGAATGGCGAGTCGCTTTTCGAGACCGTCGCGCCGCTGGATCAATGCTGCGTTTTCGGTTTCGAGTTCGAGTACCCGTTGCCGCAGGGCGTCATCGGGCGTCAGAAAAGCATTGCCGCACCCGAACAGACTGAAAGCGAGAATCAGGACCGTCAGGGTCCGCATCGCGACGTCCAATGAAGGTCGGCGATCAGGCATGAGGATTAATCGTCATCCTTCTCGTGTTTGGCACCGAAGCTGTCGGGCACACGTTCGAGCACCTGATCCACCACGCGATAGGCGCAGGCTTCTTCGGCGCTGAGCCACTTGTCGCGTTCGCAGTCGGCGGCGATTTTTTCGAGCGGTTGGCCGGTGTGCTTCTGCATGATGTCGTACATCTTCTTGCGGGTCTTGACCATTTCTTCGGCCTGAATTCCCAGGTCGGTGGCCTGCCCCTGAATCACGCCGCCGATCAAAGGTTGGTGCAGCAGCACGCGGCTGTTGGGCAGCGCGTGGCGCTTGCCCTCGGCACCGGCCGCCAGCAACCAGGCACCCATCGAGGCAGCCATGCCGATGCAGTAAGTCGCGACCTTGGGCCGGATGAACTGCATCGTGTCGTAGATGGCCAGACCGGCAGAAATCGAGCCGCCCGGTGAGTTGATGTAGAAGTGGATGTCTGACTTGGAGTCTTCGTTCGAAAGAAACAGCAACTGGGCGACGATCAGATTGGCGATGTCGTCGTTGACGCCACCACCGAGAAAGATCACCCGGTCTTTGAGCAGACGCGAATAGATGTCGTAGGCGCGTTCGCCGCGGCCGGTTTTCTCGATCACCATCGGGATCAGGTTGGACATAAGATCAATCCGTCGAAGGCCGGGGATACGGCTTATTTTTTCGAGTCGTCCGATTTCTTCTTGTCGGTCGGTTCCTGGTTGAGGACGTCATCCACCAGGCCGTAAGCTTTGGCTTCCTGCGCAGAGAAGTATCGGTCGCGCTCGGAATCCTCGGTGATGCGCTCGTAAGTCTGGCCGGTGAGTTCGGCCAGCAGTTCGTTGAGTTCCTTTTTGGTTTTCAGGATCTCATCGGCCTGGATTTGCACGTCGGTGGTCTGTCCGTACACGCCGCCGTACGGTTGGTGGATCATGACCTTGGCATGCGGCAGGGCATAACGCTTGCCCTTGGTGCCGGCGGCGAGCGTGATTGCGCCGCCGCTCATCGCGCGGCCGATGCAGTACGTGGCCACATCGCAGGGCAGGTATTTAATGGTGTCGTACATCGCCAGCGTGTCGTCGACCGATCCGCCGGGTGAATTGATATACAGATTGATGTCCTGGTCTTTTTTGGTATTCGCCAGGTAAAGCATCCGCATGATCACGCCGGTGGCGCTGACGTGGTTGATTTCGCCCACCAGAAAGATGACCCGGTTTTCCAGCAGGAGTTCATCGATGGTCATTTCGCGGTAGCGCTGGTAACCGCCGGCCGCAGCAGCCGGTGGCATCAATTGCGGACTCACCGGGCCGTAAGGCGACCGGGGCGTGTTCACACCCGTGGTAAGGTGCGGCATAACGTTTTGCCAGTCGTGAAGCATGCGTCGTCCCTATGTCACGTCTTATCACGCGGATTGAAACCCGCAACGTGGCGGCCATGATACCCCGGCCCGCATCGGAATGAAAACCGATGCGGCTCGCGTTCTTGTGCGTGTTTCGATGCCGCTTCTCGCAGCCCGGTTACGCGCTGGTCACGTTCTCGAAATGCTTCATGAGATACGACGTCAGACGTCGCGGACCGATGAGCCCGGTCACACGGCCATCGAGATCGACCACGGGCACGTGGCGAAAATTGCCGCTGACCATCAGGTTGAGCACGCGTGCGGTCGGATCGGTCTCGGTGATGACGACCGGCTCGGGTGTCATCACCTCGGAAATGGGGCGATTGGCAAAGGCATCCCAGTCGGCCGCGACTTTTTTGATGCAATCGCGTTCGGTGAAGATGCCGATCGGTTTGTTTTCATGATCCACCACGATCAGGCAGTTGATGTTTTGGGTGTGCATCATTCGGACGGCGGCATGGATCATCAGCCCCGGAGAGACGGTGTTCAGAGGCTGGGTTTTGACGGCTCGCCCGCAAGGGTCATCGTTCAGGGCGCGCTCGAGTTCGTCGGCGACTTGGGGTTCGTCGTAGTTGCTCAACGGGTCTTCGAATTTGCCCGGTTCCGGATTGCGACGTGGACGTTTGGCCATTTCAGGCGCCCTCTCTCTCATCCATCGCCAGTTTGGAGCTGGTGGTGGGCTGGACCATGACCTGATGCGGGAAGTAGTCGGCGACGTATTCAATCACGCCGCGCAGGCCCGAAAACGACACGGGCCGTCCTTCACGGTTGACGATGCACACCCACTGCAGATTCCGCTGGAACATGGTGGCGATCAATTTGGCAATCGGATCGTCGCGCGTCAGGCAAACCACGTGGGTGGTCATGTGGTCGGCGATCGGATCGTCGAGTACGTCCGGGGTTTCATCCAGGATGCGCGTGAGCATGTTTTCGTTGAACATGCCGGCGGGTCGGCCGTCTTCATCCACCACGATGATGGCGCCGAGCTGATCGCGCCGCATGATGCGGATCGCCTCGCGCAGACGGACTTCCGGGGTGGTGGTGGGGCAACGGCGCAGTGAGAGTGCCGAAATGGGCACCTCGCTCAAATCTTTATGCAGGCCCATGGGTCATCCTCATGTCGGCAGTGAACGGCCGAGATGTCCTTTCTACGACGCGGTAAACCGGGCTGTCAAGGCACAGGGGGCAGACCGACGGGCATCCTGGCGGTAAACTGCTTCCCAGAATGGCACTCACACAAATCCGGGCTCTGGGCGGCACTTTGAGGGTGCGCTCCGTGATACCGATCACTCAGCAGGCTCTGCTCTGGCGGGCCCCCGCGTTGACCGCCTCTCGGATGAGCGAGATCACTGTGCGCCTTTGGTCTTGTTCGTGTCGTCGTCCTCGTCCCCCCACAGCGCATGGACTTTTTTTTGGAGCTCAAGCAGCGCAGTTGCCTCCTTCAGCCGCTTGTCCTTCTTGCTGCTGTCGCGTTCGAGGTCGCGAATGCGGCGGCTCTGCGCCTCGCTTTGAATCTCCGCCACGAAGGCCGCCGAGGGCCTCCTGCTCCCAACGCTTGAGGTCGCCGTCGTGAACCCCTTCGTTGCGCAGAAACGCGCCTCGTTCACTGTCCGGGAGAGCCTTTGCCTGGAGCAAGACCCGGAGCTTTTCTTCGGGGCTTCGCTTGTCGGTTGGTGTCCGCTTGTTCTTTGCTTGTTTTCCCACGGTGCCTCGCTCCCGGTACTGTCGCACCCAGTCGCGGACTGACCAAGCGGAATGTGTCAATCGGCCTGGAGACAGTCGTGTGATGAGTTCTATGTATGGAGTGGCTGTTGGCCGGCACTGGCAGGGGCGGCTGCGAGCACGCCGGGCAGGTCGATGATCGGCACTGAGTCGGCGGTCGTCATGGCGGCGTAGAACGTCGCAATGTCGTCGTCAGGGGTACTTATGAGCTGTGCACCGGTGACCAGGGGCTGTTCGTCTGCGGGGTTGATCAGGACGCGTGATGGCGGCCGAGCGACGACAGGTGGTCCTGCTACGAATCGCTCGGGGTGCGCCGCGTAGGCGGTGGCCAGTGCAGCCTCACGCAGTGCTGCAACGGTTTCTACGCGACCGAAATATACGTCGGCTGGGGTGAAGAGCGCAAGTCCGCTGTGATGATGCTGCTCATTGTACCAGGCGAAGAAGTCCTCGCACCAGCGGCGGGCGTGGCGCAGGTCGCGGAAGCGCCCTGGGTAGTCTGGCTGGTACTTCGTTGTGTGAAACATCGACTCCGAGTGTGGATTGTCGTTGGAGACGCGTGGCCGACTGTAACTGCGTTCCACCCCCAGCTCGCCCAGTAGTTCGGCGAAGCCATGCGCCGTCATGGGGGCGCCTCGGTCTTGATGGACGATCAGCTCGCCGGGTTCGATGCCGTAACGAGAGATGGCCTCAGCGAAGAGCTGCTTGGCCAGTGCGCTGTTCTCCCGCTCCGCTACCATCCAGGCCACGACATAGCATTGTGAGACTGGCACTTT
>CALOAZ010000016.1:0-9579 GCA_942491355.1 uncultured Phycisphaeraceae bacterium | reverse complement strand
CCGCATTGCTGGGTTCGGCGACCCAACGGCCCATGGAGTCCGGATCGATGTCCGCGAAGGCCATGGCCTTCGACATCGCCATCTCCAGTTGGGAGCGTGGACCTTGACGGATTCGCCACCAGGCTCTTCGACAGTCCAGTTCACCCTTGTCCTCCCAGGTAGATGCGCAAGCGGGCGGATGATACCGCCCGCTAGCCGGCCGACGTCAAACCCTAAGACGGACTCTGAAGCTGCGCCTACAGCGGACTGGGCCACATCGAAACCGCAGCCCAGATCGCGGCCGCCGCTTCGTTCGGCGCACCCGGTGTATCGAGCTGCAGTCCGAGGGCTCTGGCGAGCTGGTGATCGGCCAGCCCCAACGTCTCGGCGACCCACCTGGATCGGCTCGGTGCCGGGGCCGGGGACACTCTGCTTGGGATCGCCGACGCAGGCGCGCAGGTGCGCAGCCAGATAGCGAGCTGATCGATGATCGCCGACTCGAAGGCCGCCACCTCGGAGCCGTGCGCCCTGGGCCCCGCCCTGATCCAGCAAGCCCTCGCAGTGCGAACGCCCGAAGTGCAGCAAGTCGGCGTTGATGCGGCCCTCGATGCCAGGGAGCATCTCGGTGAACACGGCGAACTGGTAGTCCTGGCTTCCGCCCTCGAGTTCGCTCATCACGATGCCGCAGTGCTCGATCGACCAGCCCTCGAGCGACCACGGATAGGGGGGCCCGGCCTCGGGATCGCGCACCGCCACCAGCAGGACGTTGACGGAGCTGCCGTGCTCGGCCTCCCACATCAACCCGACCGGCTCGGAGCTGTCCGGGCGCGATCGCAGCATGTCGAGCTGATCCTTCATCCACGACAGGTGGGTGCCCGGGCGTGCTGGATGCGCAGGTACCGGATACGCCGAGCAGCGACCCGCCGGTGGGCCTGCAAGAGGTCCCAGGTGTCGGACGGTCGGTCGCGGGTGGGATTGAGCCCGTCGCCAGCCACCACCACCAAGACGCCGCCGGGCATCTGGAGCCGCCCGGTCGCGCGGGCTCGAATGTGGCCATGGGTGCGACGTAGATGTCGGCGCCCGAGAAGGCGAGGTCGATGTCCTTGCCGCGGGTGTCGGGCACGACCTGCACACCGCGGAGGAAGCGCTTCCAGCCCACCCAATGCTCCAGGTCGTCGGCCCCGATGAGGTCACGCGCGAGTAGCGGCTGTTGCGGCGACGGCGGTGGCGTCGGGCCGGACAGCAGGACCGGGGTGGTCGAACCAGGCTGGCGACGTGAGCGTTGCGGTGGCGCGGAGCGCCACGCGCTCGGGATCGAAGCATGGACCCAGCCCGCGCCTCTGGGCACCACCAGGGATCGCACCGCGTCCGCATCGCGGATGCCCGTGGACGACATCGTCTCGACGACCCAGCGCCCCACCGCATCGAGGTCGTCGAGCCGCGCCACATCGCCCTGGAGGGGCGCGGGCGAGCTCCTTGCGCAACCATCGCACCACAGCTGCAGCTCGCGCACGCACCGACGCGCTGCGCATGGCCTCGAGCCGCTCGGGCTCCGGACGCGGGCTCAGAGGCTGCCCTCGGGCCCGAGCAGGTGCTGGCACGGCGGGCGCGTGCGCAGGGCGGCGTGGCGCACGACGCCTGTGTTCGGCCTTGCAGCGGTGGCGATCAGCCCCGCCGCGGCGCGCAGAAACTCCATCGGGGCGAGCGGAGACCAGGCCGGCACGCACCATCCGGACGCGCGCGCTCGGACCCGTCGGGCTCGACCGTGGCGGCCTCGATCACCACGCACACCCGCACGTGGCGCGTGTCGGCTTCGGTGGCCAGCGCGTACTCGAGGTCGCCGACCACCAGGAGGGAGACCGTGGGAGCTGTCGCAGACACCCAGATGCGCACTTCGGGGGGCGCCTGACCGAACCGTCCTCGCGGCCGGCGAGGTCAGCTTGCGCATGGCGGACGAGGTCAGCGCATCGAGCCACGTCAGCGACGCCCCTCGCATCAGCTGAATGCGATCGACCGGCAGCCCGCTCGACATCGCGTCGCGAATGGCCTGACGGTAGCGCTGGCCCGCCCGCCGCTCGGTCTCGTCGCCGCCCCAGTCGCCCTCGCCCCACCACCGTGATGCAGCGGTGCGGGTCGGCGCTGGGCAGCCGCATGGCCCGGGTGATCAGGTCGGCGCACTGGTCGAAGACCAGCCGGCTGTCGAAGCTGGCGCGGGTGATGCCCATCTCTCGCTCGTCGGCATCGATGAGATCCAGCATGCGCTCGATGGCCATCGCCTCGCGGCGGGCCTCGGTGTCGGTGCGCGGAGACTTGGCCACGCCCAGGCCCCCGTGCCGGCGCTGAGCCACGTAGTACAGGTCGGCGCCCGCCTCGGCGGTGGGCGCGGGCATGAGCATGGTGAACGGGGTTCTGGGCCTCGACCACGCCGCTGCTTCCGCGCCGCACGATGATCTCGTCGGCCTCGACCGTCTCGAAGCTGGCGAGATCGCGCGCCGGCCCGTGCCGGCCGCCGCCCGCCTCGCCCCCGGTGTAGCCGACGAAGCGCCAGGGCTCGCCATTGGACACCTGGCAGAAGCGGTCGATGACCTCGTAGACGCGGGTGCGCCCGTCCGATGCGGTCGGCGGCAAACGGATGGTTTCCGGAAAGTTTGTCGACGGCATGCGAGCGATAGCTTCGCAGTGGCCAGGCCAGACGACAGCCCTGATGGCGTTGGGTTCAAGCCCGGACAGTAATCTGGATCACGTGGACATTCAGGGTCATTGGCCTTTCGCTATCGAAAATGCACCGAGTGATCCGACGCATTTTCGGGATCGCCTTGAACAGGCTGAGGTCGTTCTCACGCCCAAGCCATTAAGTCTGAAGACTCGCGTCATCCTTGTCACTGAATGTACGCTACGCACCAATGTTCAGATTACGATGGCTGATCGAGTAAGCTGGTTTCGCAGACTGGCGAGAATTATTCGGTTGTTCAGGGCGGAATATCAAATGAGAAAGGCGGTTCGTGGGGCCTGTGCCGTGCAGTGCAATGGAACGCCAACTTACGAGTCGTATCGATCGCTGAATCCCAATGCCATGCTTTTCTTTGATACGAGAGTCGGGCGGGATATGCTCGCAACCAACGACGAGATCGCCTCGCGTGTGCAACATCTCGTCAGTGCGGATCCGCTTCGTCTGGTGTTCTCGGGTCGCATCACTGCGATCAAGGGAGTCTTGTGTCTGCCGGATTTGGCGGAAGAACTCGTTAAGCTTCGTGTGCCGTTTGTATTGGATGTTTTTGGTGACGGCGATCAGCTTAACCTTCTTCGAAAGCGCATTGCATCAATCGGTCGGGAGAAACAAGTGAGGCTTCATGGAGCCGTTGATTTCAGGGATGAACTGATGCCTTATGTTCGTCAAAATGCGGATTTATTTGTCTGTCCACATCCTCAGGGTGATCCGTCGTGTACTTATCTTGAGACATTATCGTGTGGTGTGCCGATCGTGGGGTTTGACAACGAAGCTCTTCAGGGGTTGGCGAAGATTTGCGATGCGGTATGGTCAACGCCGCTGGGTCATATCCCGAAATTGGCTGGACGCATTGCGGAATTGAATTGTGATCGAAAGGGGCTGGCAGATGCATTTGGAGTTGCCCGTGACTTCGGATCGAAGCATTTGTTCGAGGTTACTTTTGAACGTCGCGTGGCGCACATCATCAGGCATGCATTTCGGATGGACGGCGAATAAATCGTTTTTGCGGGATGAAATCGGCATTGTCTATTCTGTCGTGTGATTATACGTCAGGATTTGTCCGACAGATCGGTTTAATGCTCAGTTGCGACTCACGCATGAATTCGGGTGATGAGAGGTATTTGCACTCTTATTCATCCATTGGGTCAATCAGAGCTTTCCGTTACTCATCAGGAAATTCAGATGTCTGAAAATCACTCGCCTAAAACCCTGAAAGATCAGATCCTCCTCGAACTTCCGAGACGATTGTCGACGATACAAGCTCACAATCTTGATCCAGCGAGATTGGAGCTCCATTTGCCGCCGATGCGCAAATTTCGGTCACGATTGCGTCGGAGAGTCTTCGAGACACTGAAAAGCTGTGCATCAGGATTGGGGCTTGTTCCTTGGCGTGCACATCATGCAGACCAGATTGTTCGGCGTCTGGATCAGTATTTGCCGATGATGGATGATCTGGATTCGTTGTATCAGGACTTGGTCAATGACCAATCCAGAAAAATCATGCTGGATGTGATTCTGATGCGCATTTTGGGCGCGCGACATGTCCGGTTCGATCTCAACAGTGATGCATATTGGAGTCAAAATCGAAAGGCTTCACAGCTTCCTGCCTCGGGTCCGCAAGTGGCATGGTGTGGATTGAAACTGTCGATTCTGGAGCTTCCAGGAACGCCGCCGATTCGCATTCAAGTGCCTCCGCAGGCCATTCTAAATACATTCTGGCTTGGTCAATATGAGTACGATCGGGATGGCATTCGTGTGCGAGTGGAGCCTGGTGATATCGCAATTGATTGCGGCGCCTGCCTGGGTGATACGACGTTATGTTTTGCTGATGGTGTGGGGCCTGAGGGCAAAGTGATGGCGTTTGAGTTTGTTCCCGGCAATCTGAGCATTATGGAATCCAATATCGAGCTTAATCCGCATTTGGCGTCACGCATTCATTTGGTTCGCCATCCGCTTTGGAGTCATCCGGGGGAAATGGTGGAATGGTCTGCAGATGGACCAGGCTCAGTGGTAGGCAGAGGTCCGGAAAAATGTCGTTCCGAATCGATTGATCACGTCGTGTCCGAGCATCAGTATGCGAAAGTCGATTTCATCAAAATGGATATTGAAGGGGCGGAACTGCCGGCGCTTGAAGGTGCCCGGGAAACCCTTTTGAAATTTCATCCGAAGCTGGCGCTGTCTGTTTATCACCGGGATGATGATCTGGTACGGATTCCTGCGTTTTTCAGGGAATTGGGATTGAAGTACCGGTGGGCGCTGGATCACTTTACCGTTCATGCTGAAGAAACCGTTCTGTTTGGTCTGCCAGTGGATTCTCAGAACAGCAGTTCGTCCGAAACGCTGTTGAATTTCTAGATGATCATGTCGTGGCGCAGGTGTGTCAGGTCATTGCTGATGATCACCGGAGAACAATCCATTCATATTGCACAAGTGATTGGTGATTTCGGGCAAGGCGGCGATGGGCGCCTGGCCCGGAATCTGGCACTGGCCTTGAGCCGGCGCGGGGTCAGGGCGACATGCGTTTCGGTCCGTCGGATTGAGTCGAAATCCAAGCCATCAGATGAAGTTGATGTGATTGATCTGGGTGTGGATCATGGCTTGGTAGGTCGGCTGCGCGGAGTGATTCGATTGAGGCGATGGGTGCGGCATGAAAAATCAGACCTGATTCATGTCCATGGTCCGCAATCTCTGGTGTTCGTCGTGCTTGGACTCAAAGGGCTGGCGCATCAACCCAAACTATGGTTCACCTGGCATGATTCTGGCGCGGCAATCGCCAACGAGACACTGAAGCCATCTGTGCTTTGGGCCATGCGGCAGTGTCAGGCTGTTTATGGTTCATCCAATCAGGTGGTGGAATGGCTGAATGCTCGACAACAAGAAGCCGGCAAATTCGTGACGCGGCCTGCGGTCTTTTTGAATGCTGTGCCTGTCTGTCCAGTCAGTCCTCATGTGAGTGATGATTGCCCAACTCTGGTCTGGGCGGCCCGTTGGGTTCCGCAAAAGGATCCGCAAATTCTCATCAGAGCCGTTGCGACACTGCGGGATGAAGGGTTGAAGTTCAAGCTGATCCTTGCAGGGGCAGGCTATCCGCATCTCAAATGGTTTGAAGATCAAACGCGTGATCTTGTGGCAGAGTTGAATCTGGCCGACTGCATCGAAATGCCCGGTTGGGTGGATGATATGACCGGCGTATACCAGCGAGCGGCCATCGGTGTGCAGACCTCGCATACTGAAGGTCTTAGCATGACACTGCTAGAGCAAATGATGGCGGGTTTGGCGATCATTGCCACCGACGTGGGTGATACAACCACTGCGATTGAACATGAAAAAAACGGTTTGTTGATCCGACCGAATGATCCGATCGCATTGGTGAGCGCCCTCCGCTGGTTGATCACGGATGTTTCGCGACGTATCCGGTTGGGTGATGCCGTTCGATCTTGTGCCATTGAGCGATTCAGTCTCAACGCAATGGCCGATCGTGTGCTGACAGAATTGCGGCAATCTGATCCGGAGCGTCGGAATGTCGATGGATCTGTGCAAGTATGACCGTAGCACCTAAAACAACAATTGATGAGTCTGAAACGCCTCTAGGTGTTGCGCATGTGACTCAAAAATCGATGCGCAGCCGTTCTCTTCGGGCGTCAGCATGGCTGTTCGGTTTCAAGCCCTTGCATATGGCCATCACACTCTTCCGGAGCATGATCCTCACGCGATTGCTGTTTCCTGAAGCATTCGGATTAATGGCGCTGGTGCAGGTCGTGAATCAAGGCGTCAACATGTTCTCGGATATCGGAATCGGGCCGAGTATCGTACAGAACAAGCGTGGTGAAGATCCCGAATTCCTGCGTACGGCGTGGACTCTGGGCATCATTCGCGGAGTGATTTTATGGGGAGTGGTTTGCTTACTCTCCTGGCCGATGGCGCAATTTTTCGGTGAGCCGTTATTGATGTGGATGCTGCCGGTCGTAGGGTTGGGCTTCATGGTCTGGCCTTTCGGCACCACGGCATGGAATGTTGCCGGCAGGCGAATGGCTTATGGGCGAACTTCCATTTTGGCAACGACGCTGGATGTGATTGGCCTGATGATCGTCATCGGCTTGGCTTTGTGGTTACGAAGTGTTTGGGCCTTGGTCATCGGTAATGTGGTGACTTGTGTGGTGCATGTGATTGCGGGCCATCTGTTTCTTCCTGGCATTCGCCATCGATTTCGTCTTGAACCTGAAGCGGTGCGTGCGATTCTGAAATTCGGGAAATGGGTATTTTTGAGTACGATTGTGACATTCTTTGCGATGCAGGGCGACAAATTATTGTTAGGCAAATTGATTAATTTCGAAATGTTGGGGATCTACAGTCTGGCCATGGTCTTGACGATGCAGGTACACAGTCTGGCTGAACCGCTGACTTCGGCAATTCTGTTTCCGATTGTTTCCGAGCAGGTACGGGAGTCCCCGAATAATTGGACTTCCAAAGTCATGCGCGCCCGCGAGTTAGTGTTAAAAATCAGCCTGTTGGCCACATTAGGTGTCGCGGTGATCGCCCCGGCTTTTTTTGAATTGTTGTACGACTCGCGCTATTGGGCTGCGGGCTGGATGGCGCAATGGCTCGCTCTTTCGGCGTGGGCATCAGTGCTGTTGATCACGTCAGGTAATGTTCTGCTGGGGATTGGCAATAGTCGTGTGTTGGCAATCGCCAATACGGTCAACATGATGGTGACGATTCCCGCTGCTTTGGTGGGTTTTTGGCTGTATGGCATTGCCGGATTTATTCTCGGCTGCGCCGCAGGCACATTCTGTGCTGAATTGGTCGAGGGTTGGAGTTTGCGCCGACAAGGAGCCGGTGTGATGCGTCAGGATGCTGTCTGGACTTTGGCGGGCCTGGTGACCTACGCGATATTCCTCGGCCTGCAAAAGTACCTGTTCAACGACTTCGAAGCGTCACTGCTGGTTCGCACATCCACAGGGCTGATTCTGGTTGGCCTGCTGGCTGTCTTTCTTTGGCCGGGTTTGCAACGTGAACTGTTTCCAGACTTTCGATGGAAACGACTTTTAAGGCGATTGTCTGGGGGTGCAATGTGATACGGATCAGTGCGCGATTCAAGCGATGGTGGGGCTGGTATCGCAATCGCAATCGGTTCAGTTTTTATGCCCGGTCAGCCTACATGGAAAGGCCGGATTTGCTGATCAATCCACAGGGCATCCATCTGGACTGGGGCGCGCGAATCCGCGCCCACGCTCGTATGGAATGTATTGAACACGCAGGTCGTCTTGGCCGGCTTGAAATTGGAGAAGGCACGACGGCTGAATTCTATTTTCATGCTGCTGCCGCAGATAAAGTGACCATTGGCCATAGAGTCATGATCGCCGGACGGGTTTTTATCAGTGATCATGATCACGCATGGCCATGGAAAGACGGACAGCTCGTCGTCAAACCCGTGAAGATCGGAGATGAATGCTGGCTTGGCGAAGGGTGTTGCATTCTCAAAGGTGTGGAGTTGGGCCATGGCTGTGTTGTGGGCGCCAATGCTGTGGTGACGAAAAGTTTTCCCGCCGGGACGATCATCGGCGGAGTGCCGGCGCGGATGATCTCGATGGTGACTTCTGTAGACCGGGGAGGTGAGTCGTCATGAGGTTCCTCAAGAGCGAGGGTGATCAACCCACCCTGTTGAATCGTCTGGCGAAGGTGGCTCAGAACCTGCCTGGAGGACGTGTTGCAGTTGAGTTTGCGCGAAAATTCTATGGCAATGGAAATGGTGACGACCAATGGCAGCGAATCGTTCTCAATCGCGAACTAAAATCGTTGATCGCGTCACAGCATCCTGAGAATCTGGATGTGCTGGAAATCTCAGGCGACACTTGGGCGCAGCGAGCAAATTTTCGTACGTACAAATCAGTGCATTACCCGGAATACGATATATGCTGCCAGCGATTGGATGAGCAGTTCGATTTGATCATTGTTGAACAGGTATTTGAACATCTGCTGTGGCCGTATCGGGCGGGGAAAAATGTTCATGCGATGCTCCGGCCCGGTGGGCATTTGCTCATCAGTACCCCTTTTATGATTCCCGTTCACGAATGCCCGGTGGATTGCACGCGGTGGACACCGACCGGGATGCAATATTTTCTGGCGGAATGCGGCTTTCCTCTCGAACAGATACAGACGCAGGCATGGGGAAATCTTCAGTGCCTGAAAGGCAATCTCAAACGTTGGCAGATTTATCAAGGATGGCGACACTCGCTGGTGAATCAGGCGCGATATCCGATTCAGGTTTGGGCGCTGGCAAGAAAATGACCCCATCTGATTGGCATTGTGGAGCCGTGTATTTCGTTGCCCATCATCTGCATCGGCGTTGGCCGGAATTGGACAGCGAAACCACATGGGTTTCGATGGGTTCGGTTCCGGCATCGCGGTGGGCGCCCGGTGAGAACATCTGGATCGTATCAACTTATCTGCGTCTGAAGGCATTAGGGTTGCCGGTTCGCATTGTGGATCGGATTCAGCCGGGTGAAATCAATTTCTACCACGAGTGGGAAGTCATCAAGTCGCGTGACAGCTATCGCGGATTTTTAGTGTTCACGCAAGGCGATCGCGCTGATCATGCCTGGGCTGATTTCACGTTGTCTCAATCGCCGGAAATGCTCGGGTTGGCTCATCATCTCATTGATTGCTGGCCTCAACCGGGACTGGTGCCGCGTGATGCAGCGCGGGGAGATCGATTGGAGCGTGTGGGATATGTGGGGCCGATGGAAAATCTGGCTGAACCATTTCGAAACCCGGCATTTGGTAATGCTTTGCAAAAGCTCGGTATTGAATGGGTGATTCGAGACGATCCGGCTCAGTGGCATGATTTCAGTGATCTGGATGTGTATCTGGCA
>CALOAZ010000015.1:0-4225 GCA_942491355.1 uncultured Phycisphaeraceae bacterium | reverse complement strand
AGATGCCCAAACACGCGTAAGCCCATGGGTTTGTCTGTCGGCCATGCGCCCGCCGAGCCATCCGCCCAGTGCAAGGCCGGCCATAAAAACGCCAAGCACTGTGGTGATGGCATAGGTCGTATTGCCGATGATGAGTCGCAGAAAGACCATCCATGCCGACTTCGTGGATGAGACTGTGGAGACAAAGAAAATCAACGGAGCCAATGGTCAGCAGGCGATGGAGTCTAGTGGTTATGGGCATGAGAAGCATTGTCGGTTGGAGGATAAGTCGCATGAAATGTGTGGATGAGCTAATCGGACATTAAAACGTATGGTCGCCGTAAAGCTCGTCCGGGATCGACGACTTCGAGTGCGAGGCGTACTCGATGACCAGTGTTTTGGGGCCGACGCGATCGAAGAATTAGACGGGGCGCTACGCGGGTCGGGGCAGCTTTCCGGGGAGTCGCGTGCATCGACCGATTGTCCGAATTGCGGATGCTTTACCAGTGAGCCTGATTTCGAAGCTCAAGCGTTGAAGCGCGGGCGCCGGTTTGGTGTCGGCCCCGTCGTCGATGCTCCCAGGGATCGTGCGAGATGCCCATCAAGTCGGAGGTCTGATCGTGGTGATCGACCGCTTCGTGGCCGAGTTCCGGAAGAAACGGACTCGGGAATGGCTCGCTGGTGTACGCCGCGAATGGTGCGATAGCGCCGTGCGTGAGAATCAGTTCGTTCTGAGCACGGGGTGATGCCGACGAAGCAGAGTCGGCGTTCTTCTTCGAGGCCATCAGGGTCGTCAAAGCTGCGGCTGTGCGGAGGCAATCCTTCTTCAAGATCGGCCATCGCGACCGAATCAAATTCCAGGCCTTTGGCGGTATGCAGTGTCATCAAAGTGACCATGCCGTCGTCGGAAACCGCCTGATCCAAAGCATCAATGTCGGCGACGAGGCTGACGGCTTCGAGATAATCATGCAGGCGTTTCAAAGGTGGTGCATCTTCTTCGCCGTATTCATCATCGAAGCGCTGCGCCGCGCTGACCAGTTCATAGAGGTTGGCGAGTTTTTCCTCGTCGCCGGTTTTATCGGCCTTGTAATAGGCTTCAAGGCCACTGTCGTGCAGCACCAGTTCGACCAGTTCGCGAATGGTGTTGACGGAAGCGAACATGGTGCCGGGCGCGTCTTCGCCGCGCAGTTTTTGGCGCCAGTCGTCGATCATTTTGGCGAACCTCGCCACCGCATTGGTAGCTCGCGCGGTCAGGCCATCGACCGAAGCGGCTTCGGCGAGCATGGCCCACAGCGATAAGCCGTGCGCCGCGGCTTCGGCCTGCAGGCGTTTGACGGTGGTGTCGCCGATACCGCGCGTGGGCGTGTTGATGATGCGCGTGAGATTGACTTCGTCGTCGGCATTGGCGGCCACGCGCAGGTAGGCCATGGCATCCTTGATCTCTTTGCGCTGGTAGAACGCCGTGCCGCGTGCGATCTGATAAGGAATGGCCGAGCGCATCATCGCATCTTCGAGCACGCGCGAGAGCGCGTTGACGCGGTAGAAAATGGCCATGTCGCTCCATGGCCGACCGGCGCCGCGCCGAGCGCGCAGAAAATCCACGATGCATTGAGCTTCGTGTTCTTCGTCATCGCATCGGATGACGCGTACTTTCGAGCCATCGGGATTGGTGGTGTACAGATCCTTATGCCGCCGCCTTCGGTTGCGCCGGATCAACGTGTCGGCCGCGAGCAAGACCTGTGGTGTGGAGCGGTAATTTTGGCCGAGCGCAATCGTGACGGCATCGGTGTAATGGGTTTCGAATTCGAGGATGTTTCGGATGTCGGCGCCGCGCCAGGCGTAAATGGATTGATCGGGATCGCCCACCACGCACAGATTGCGATGGCCAGCGCACAGGGTGTGAGCGATGACGAACTGCGCGTGATTGGTGTCTTGATATTCGTCGACCTGGACGTAGCCGAATCGCTCTTGCAATTCGGTGCGGACACGCTCGTGGTGACGCAGCAGTCGCGCGGTGCGCATTAATAAATCGTCGAAGTCCACGGCGCCGGCGCGATCGAGTTTGGCTTCGTAGGCTTTGTAAACGCGAGCCACCGTGTTCGTATAAAAATCACCGGCCTCGGCGGAATAATCTGATGCTTTCATCAATTGGTTTTTGGCGTTTGAAATCGTAGAGAGAATGGTGTCGGGTGTGAAATGGCTCGTGGAGAGATCCAGTTCCTTGAACACATCCTTGATCGCTTTTTTCTGATCGGCCGAATCGTAAATCACGAAGTCGGCTTTCAGCTCGGCTTCATCGGCATACTGACGCAGCAGCTTAGCGCACAGCGCATGGAACGTGCAGATCGTCATGGCCCGCGCCTGGCGCTCGTTGACCAATGAGCCGATGCGTTCGCGCATTTCGCCCGCGGCCTTGTTGGTGAACGTCAGACTCAGCACCTGCCACGGTGGAATACCCACCTGTCTGACCAAATAGGCTGCGCGGCGTGTGATCACGCGTGTTTTGCCTGATCCGGCGGCCGCCAGCACCAGCAGGGGGCCTTCGGTATGGGTGACCGCCTGCCGCTGAGCTTCGGTCAGATCGGCGAGCAGCGAATCATCTGCCGGTGGGGCAGGCAGGGATGTGGATGAGGGTTCAATCGACACAGCGGCGCAAGTGTATCACAGCCCCAAGCGTGGGCCGATGCCCCAAGATGTATGGGATTCCAGCAATACGAGCCGCTAGATATCCACAAGACGGCAGCTTATCGGACAGGAGACTTTAAAAATTACGACAAGGCCCGATAAGTCGAATCAACTCGTAACCCATTGGATGGCAATTAGATACGAATTCAACACAACACGAAAGACAGATCTAGTGCTTCTATTTTCTTGATTCCACTACATGTTGTGCTACGATCCGCCCAACTTCTTCGGGTGGAGCGAAGAAGGCCTTTGATGCAGGCTTCTCCACAGGTGAGGTGAGTGTCGAAATGGGCGTGCTCTGCGACACACAAATTCGCGAGCTGGTTCCGATCGAACCGTTCGAAGACAACGTCAAACGCGCCGGTCAGGTGTCGTATGGCGTTTCGAGCTACGGATATGACGTCCGTGTGGGCCCGGTTTTCAAGGTGTTCACCAATGCTCCGTCGCATGGCGGGTCGTCGATCGTGGATCCCAAGCATTTCGACGAAGCCTCGTTTGTCACCGTCGATACGCGCCAGACCGGTCGCGATCATGTAGTGATTCCGCCCAACAGTTTCGCCTTGGCTGAAACGGTCGAAGTTTTTGCCGTGCCGCGCAACGTGCTGGCGATCTGTGTGGGCAAGAGTACCTATGCCCGATGCGGCATCATTGTGAACGTCACGCCGCTCGAGCCCGAATGGCGCGGCAAGGTGACGCTTGAGATTTCGAATACGACACCGTTGCCGGCGAAGGTTTACGCCGAAGAAGGCATCGCACAGATGATTTTTCTGACGGCGGATCGTGTGTGCGCGGTGTCTTACGCAGACAAGGGCGGCAAGTACCAGGATCAGGTTGGCCTGACCTTGCCGATGGTGGATTGACGTGCATGGAAAATGCCAAAGTCAAACCCAAATTCACGCCTGGCACACGATGCCTGTGGCGTCGCGAGCGCTCGGTGATTGCATCGCTGGTGACGTTTCAGGGTTACGAGGGCGAAGGCGATGCGAAGCGGATCGTACTCGATCCGCCGGTGCATTCGGACAAGCGCATCCGGCATCGCGATCTGCTGCCGCTGGCGAACGACGATCCATTGTTCATCGTGGGCGCGTTTGCGAAATGGCTTTCGCAGGATCCGGCCGTCAAGGAAGACTGGGGTTTGTTGACGCGCGTTCCGGCGCGCGTCGAAGGGCCTTACAAGATCGAACTCAAGAGCATCGGGGCCACCGGTCAGATGATTGTGGCTTGGCTCGATGGACGCGTGGTTGCACGAGCGAAAGAATTGTGTCTGTTCATGACGCTGGAGCGTGTGGGCGATGCCCTGCTCAAAGCCGCGAGCGGACCGAAAAAGACTTGAGTTCATCAGGTGTTGTAGCTTCCTGCTTGCAGTGAAGTTCCACCCGAATGAACGGACCGCGGCGGAGCGCGGGCGCTCCGAACCGCTTGGCTCACCAGGAGGAGCCGCCGCGGTCACAAGCACTCTGTCGGCAGGATGCCGACGACATCCGACGGCGGACTGAGGGAGCAGTTCGATCGTCTTGAAACAGGCCCGGTTCGAGCAGGTGCCACGGATCGGACCACGGAT
>CALOAZ010000014.1:0-21278 GCA_942491355.1 uncultured Phycisphaeraceae bacterium | reverse complement strand
CAATCCGGATCGACAGCCTTGGCGGCGTTGTACACGGCGACGACGATTTTGGCGTAATCGGCGGGTGTCTGATCGCGACCGGTGAAGTTCGGCGCCTCGTTCCACACTTCGAAATACTTCACGCGGCCTTTGACGTGCTTGACCAGTTCGGTGACGTAGTTCGTCCAGCCGGCGATGTGATTCACCGGTAGCGAACCGGGACGGTCGAGCTTGTTCCAACGGGGCGTGCCGAGCAAAAGGCCGCCGTAGCGCAGGCCCTGTTCATCGAGGTATTTCATCTGGCCATCGAGCGCTTCCCAGGCCCATTTGCCTTCTTCGGGTTCGAGATCATTCCAGCTCATGTGCGGCGTGCGGAAAACCTTGAGGCCGATCTCGGCCATTTGGGGCATCCACCGGGTGTTATCTTCGGCCGAACGGTTATTGGTGTAGCAACTACCGATGCCGAAGGGGCTCAGGGGTGCATTGGCTTGTGTGGGCTCTGCTCCCGTGGCCGGTGAGAGCGCGGGAAGGGCGCAGAAGAGGGCAGCCAGGAGTGCGGCGACCGCGAGAACGCGAGTCCGGAGTCGTTCCATGAGTTTGTTCCTGTCGGATGAATAAGCGGTGGAGCCACACCTGAAAACAACATCGGTTCAGAGATATGCGAACGGCCCTGATTTGGATACACGACTGTGTGAAAATCCCATCTGGCCATGCGATCTGGACACCCGGTGAGAAAATGCAAATCGGTGCGATTCGGCATCTTCGGGATTCTGAGAAGTTAAGGCCTGATCCCACATCAATCCTAAGTGGCTCATGGCCGGTACCGAACGCCCATCAGGAGGAATGCTTGGATGCTCAACCGACGCGAATTATTGACCAGCGGTGTGACGGCGGGAGGGTTTGCGGCGCTTTGTGCGACTGACCGAGTTCAGGCAGCGCGCGCCAATCCTTCGGGGGTCGACGGCTATACGTATCGTCTGCCGTCTTTCAAGACCGGCAGCCGTCTGCTGTTTCAGGGTGATTCGATCACCGACATGAAGTGGGGGCGCAATCAGAAGGATCGCAACCATTATCTCGGTCACAGCTACGTGTACCTCATTGCGGCCCGGCTGGGTGTGGACATGCCCGAGGCACAGCTCGATATCTACAACCGCGGCATCAGCGGCAACGCCGTGAGCGATCTGCGCAAGCGATGGCAGGCCGATGCACTCGAGATGCATCCGGATCTGCTGAGCATCCTCATCGGCATCAACGATGTCGGCCACAGTCCCGAGGGTGTGGACCTTGCCGCATGGGAGGCCGATTATCGCTTCATCCTGGAGGCCAGTCGCGCGGCCAATGCAACTTTGCGACTCGTGCTGCTTGATCCGTTCACCACGCGCACCGGTCAGATGCGCGAACAGGTCGAGCGTTTGATTCCCGTTGTTCAAAAGCTTGCCGAGGATTTTGATGCGGTACACATCAAAACGCAGGCGGTGTTTGACGCTGCCTCGAAAGTGGTTTCGCCCGAGCATTGGGTGTGGGACGGTGTTCATCCGCTCCCCCAAGGCCACGAACTGATCGCGCGACACTGGCTGCAGGAAGTCAGTGCGCGTTGGGGTGTCTGAGGTGGTGTGAATCAAGGAATCCGCTAACGCGTGAGCCTCGATGCTCTCGGCCCAACGGATATCATGGCACGGATGCGTTGGTTCCCCGCCATCCTGTGTCTCGCCGTCCTCGGATCGGTCGCCCTCAGTGACGAGCCGAAGACCGACGCCGAACGGTTGCGTTTCATAATTTCACGCTTCGTGGAACCGCTGCCCAAGCGTCTCGGGGACAAGCCGGATGCGGACGCCGTCGTGGCGCTCGGCCGAGCGTTGTTCTATGACGCACGCCTCTCGAAGGACGGCGACCATTCCTGCAACGGCTGTCACGACCTGAGCCGCTACGGCACGAACGGCCCGGCGCTGGCTCGCGCGTGGATGAACAAGCAGATCGAGCGTGACGCGCCGAGTGTCTATCACGCCGCGGCGCAGCAGATGCTCTATTGGGACAGCCGGGCCCAGGGCGCCGAGGCGCAGGCCGAGGCCGCGCTGCTCAGTCCACGGGAGATGGGCATGCCCGATGCGGCGGCGGTGGTGGCGAGCGTCAAGTCTGTCGGCGGCTATGGACCTCTGTTCAAGAAGGCTTTCCCGGACGATGCGGAACCGGTCACGATTGCCCGCGTCGCTGCGGCGATCGCTGCCTTCGAGCGTGGCTTGGTGACGCCGGCGCCCTACGACCGGTTCATGGGTGGCGACGATGCGGCGCTCACGCCGGTGCAGGTTCGCGGGGGGCTGCTCTTCCAGGAGTACGATTGCGCGGCGTGCCACACCGGTTCACACTTCGGCGGGCAGATGCTCCAGCACCTCGGGGCGACGCGGCCGTGGCCGAACCGGGCCGATACCGGTTACTACCGTGTGACCGAGATGCCTGCCCACAAGATGTTCTTCAAAGTGGCGCCGCTGCGCAACGTGGCAAAGACGGCACCGTACTTCCACGACACCTCGTCGCGCAGTTTGAAAGACGCGGTGCGCCGCATGGCCTGGCACGAGCGGGAACGCGTACTCGAAGACGAGGAAGTCGACGCGATCGTGGCCTTCCTCGAGTCGTTGACCGGCGAGATTCCCGAGACTTACGTCCGGCAGCCCGAGTTGCCTTGACGGCCGCAAAAGAAAAAAAGAGCCCGCCATGCGGCGGGCTCTTCGGTGTGTGGCATTGCGGACAGTCGTTTTTTAGAGGTAGCTGTTGACGATGTTTTCCAGGTATTCCTGTCGGCCCGAAGCCGGCTGCGGTTCTTTGGTGCTGAGCACGATTTTTTCGAGAGCGGCGAAGCTGGTCTTGCCTTTCTCGATCTTCTTGCCCAGGTCTTTGTCCCAGCCGCTGTATCGCTTCTTGATCGGGCCTTCGAGGGCTTTGTCTTTGAGCATCTTCGACGGCTGCCTTGAGGCCGCGGGCGAAGGCGTCCATGCCGCCGATGTGGGCGTGGAACAGATCGACCGGTTCGATCGACTGGCGGCGCACCTTGGCATCGAAGTTCAGGCCGCCGGTCGTGAAACCGCCGTGCTTGAGCAGCGTGTACATCGCGAACGTGCAGTCATAAAGATCGGTGGGGAACTGGTCGGTGTCCCAGCCGAGCATCAGGTCGCCGCGGTTGGCATCGATCGATCCGAGAATGCCGTTGCCTGCCGCGTATTCCAGTTCGTGCCAGAAGGTATGACCGGCAAGCGTGCCGTGGTTGGCTTCGAGATTCAGTTTGAAGTCTTTCACCAGACCGTACTTTTGAAGGAAGGCGTGGCAGGCGCCCGCATCCGAGTCGTACTGGTGGGTGGTGGGTTCCTTGGGCTTGGGTTCGATGTAGAACTGGCCCGAGAATTTGATCGACTTCTTGTAATCGACCGCCAGGTGCAGGAACTTGGCGAGGTGATCGAATTCGCGGTGCAGGTCCGTATTGAGCAGCGTGTCATAACCTTCGCGACCGCCCCAGAAGGTGTAGCCGCCGCCACCGAGGTACTTGGTGACTTCCATGGCCTTCTTCACCTGCGCCGCGGCGTAGGCGAAGATCTTCGGATCGGGATTGGTCGATGCGCCCGACATGTAGCGCGGGTGCGAGAACAGATTGGCGGTGCCCCACAGCAGTTTGATGCCGGTGTCGGATTGCAGCTTCTTGGCGAGTTTGGCGATGCGGTCCAGATTCGCGTTGCTCTCACTGAGGTTGCGACCTTCGGGAGCGATATCGCGATCGTGGAAGCACCAGTAATCGACACCGAGCTTGGTGTTGAATTCAAAGGCCGCGCGCATGGTGTTTTCGGCTGATTCGAGCGCGTCAGCGCCTTCTTCCCACGGCATGATGCGTGTGCCCACACCGAACGGGTCGGCGCCGGCGCCGCGCATCGCGTGCCAGTAGGCCACCGCAAAACGCAGGTGGTCCCGCATTGTCTTGCCCGCGACTTTTTCCTTGGGGTTGTAATGCTTGAAGGCCAGCGGATTTCGGGATTGGGGTCCCTCGAACTTGATGCGCTTGATGCCTGGGAAATATTCCTTCATCTGAACTGACTCCCTCTCGGATCGGAGAACGCGCGGGGGACGCGGGGGCCATAAAGTAAACGTCCGCAAGCACCAACGCAACATAATCGCCACGGCTGCGAATCGATCGGTGCCTTGGCGGTTCGAGCGCGGGAAACTATACTGCCTCGCCCTCGGATCGCCGAAAGGTTGTTCGAGGGCTTCGGGCGGGTAGCTCAGTGGTAGAGCAACCGGCTTTTAACCGGTTGGTCGTGGGTTCGACCCCCTCCCCGCCCATTGCGGCTCCGGATGATCATCGCACCAGGCTTCAGGTGACGACAGCAGCCGGAGCCTGCGTCGACCTCCATCGCCAACCCGCTGCGGGGTTGGCTGCTTCGGTCTCCTTGTCTCCGTCTGCCGTCGTCACCTTCGGGTCGACGGTGCGATGATCATCCGAAGCCGCGATCCGTGATTGGGTTGTTAAACTTAAGAGACTAAAGAAAAGAAACTTCCCAGTGCGGGACTCCGAACCGAAAGGATTCGTTTGGGTGCCCCGATTCCTCTGAATTCAAATTTATTCACACTCGGTGCGTTCGTCGGCACCGACTGGGCCGTGCTGGGCGCGTATTTCGGATTGCTGGCTTTCAGCGGCTGGTGGGTTTCGCGCCGCACGCCGGCCAACACCACCGATTATTTTCTCGGCGGTCGTTCAGTGCCCGCATGGGCGGCGGCGGTGTCGCTCACGGCCACATCGCTGTCGGCGGCGACATTCGTCGGCGGTCCTGAAATCGCCTATCGCGGCGATTTGAGTTTTCTGCTCTTCGGCGGCGCGCAGATCATCGCGATTCTGATCGTGGCGTATTGGTTCGTGCCCGCGTTTTATCGTCATGAGGTTTCGACGGTCTACGGACTGCTGGCGATTCGCTACGGCGAGCATGCGATGCGCACTGCATCGTGGATGTTCATGCTCGGGCGCGTGATGGCCAGCGGGGCGCGGCTGTACATGGGCGCTCTGGCAGCGAGCTTGATTGTTTTCGGCGACCTGACACCGGAACATCTGATGATGGCCATTGCGATGATGGTGGTAGCGGGCGTGTTCTACACGTTCGTCGGCGGCGTGACGGCCGTGATCTGGACCGATGTGATTCAGGCTGTGGTCTTCGTGCTGGCTGCAGTGGCAGCCTTGGTCTTTCTGTTCTCGCGTATCGAAGCGCCATGGGCCGATGTGATCGCTGCGTTGCAATCGCCCGGCGAAGGGGCGCCCTCGAAGCTGACGATGATGCACTGGCACGGTGGCTTCGGCTCGGCACACACTTACACGTTGGTGACGGCGCTGACCGGCTGGGTTTTGCTGTCGATTGGTTCCTTCGGCACGGATCAGGATCTGGCGCAGCGCGTGCTGACGTGTCGGTCGGCGACGGCCGGCGCGCGTTCGGCCATCGGCGGTGTGTTGCTGACGCTGCCGATCACGGCATTGTTTCTGATGGTGGGACTGGGCTTGTGGATTTACTACCATCGGCCTGATCTGGTGGGTCATGATGTCGTGGCACCTTCAGACAGCCGTCGGGTCTTTTTGAGTTTTATTCTGAGCGATGTGCCGCCGGGCATGCGCGGTTTGATGATGGCAGGATTGTTCGCCTCAGGCTTGTCGAGTTTGAATTCGGCACTCAATTCGATGGCCAGCACGCTGGTGAATGATGTGTATCGGCGCTGTAAACCCGATCGCGATGAAGAGCATTACTTGCACATGGGGCATATGGCCGTGGTGGGCTGGGGTGTGATCCTGGGTTTGTTTGCGGTGGTCTGCATTTACTGGCAGCGCGCCAGCGGCGATGGCCTGATCAATTTTGCATTGGGCGTGATGGGTTTTGCGTATGCGGGTTTGGTGGCGGTGTATCTGGCGGCGCTGCTCACACGGCGCGGCAATACGACTTCGGTCATTGCGGCATTGATCGTGGGCATGCTGGCGATCTTTATCTTGAAGTTCCAACCGTGGACTTGGTGGGATGCCGCTGCAATCGATCTGGCTTTTCCGTGGCAGATGACGATTGCGACGGCAGCGGCCTTCGCAGTGTGTATCGCCGTGCCATCTTCAGAGGAACAAGGCCATGCGTGAGCGCCTCGTGGTGGGTTGCATGACCGGCACCAGTTGCGACGGCATCGATGCTGCGCTCGTGCGTTTGTCGGGTGAAGGTCTGGCCATGAAGGCCACGGTGGTGCGCCATCTGGGGCGACCGCTTGAATCGCTGGGCGCCATGATACGCGGCATCGCTTCGGGCGATGCCGTCACGGCCGAGTGCATCGCCGAAGTCGGCTGGTGGTTCGGTCTGGCGCATACCACGGTCATCGAAGAACTGATCGGCGATCAATCGGTGGATTTGATCGCCGTACACGGTCAGACGCTGTTTCATGCGCCGCCGTTGAGTTGGCAGTGGATCAATCCGCATCCGATCGCGCGGCGCTTCAATGCGCCGGTGGTATTCGATCTGCGCGGTGCCGATCTGGCCGCCGGTGGACAAGGCGCGCCGATCACACCGTTGGCCGACTGGATTTTATTTCGCGCGCGCATCGACGTGTGATCGTGAATCTCGGCGGTTTTGTGAATCTCACTCGGTTACCGGCAGAGAATGAAGGGCCCTCGGGCATCACGGGGGGTGATGTGTGCGCCTGCAATCAGATTCTCGACGCGATTTCGCGCCGCTCGTTTGAAACACCTTTCGACGAAGACGGTCAAAGAGCCGAATCAGGCAAGGTGGATGAATCAGCCTTCGCCGATTTGCGTGGTGTTCTCGAAAGTCAGGCCGAAGGCGGTCGATCGCTCGGCACGGGTGATGAAGCCACGGCATGGATCGAACGGCAGGTGCCGCGCGTGACGGGGGCGGATCTTGCAGCCACGGCATGCGCGGCCATCGCTCGGACGATCGTGGATGCCGCCGGTGTCGATACGCAGATTCTGCTGGCCGGTGGTGGCGTGCGCAATGCCCGTTTGGTGCGCGAGATGACGGCCGCGCATCAGGGTTTGGTGCAGACCACGGCGGTGTGCGACGTTGAAATTCAGGCGCGAGAATCGGTTGCTATGGCGGTGTTGGGCGCGATGTGTGCCGACCGTGTGCCGATCACGTTGTCGGCCGTCACACATTGTGAATCGCCCGCACCCATCGCCGGGGCATGGGTTTATCCGCCGCAATGAACGATCGGGTATTCTGCGCACCATGACGTTGCCTCCGGATCGATCCCATCTTCAGACTGAGAAGCGCAACCCGCGCACGATGGATCTGCACGCGCAGTCGGTGGCGCAATTGGTGCGCACATTGCGCCGCGAAGATACCGCCGTGTATGAAGCGATGGCCAAAGCCGAACTGGCGATGACCGGTCTGATCGAAGCCGCCGAGCCGCGTTTTTGCGCCGGGGGTCGCCTGATCTATCTCGGCGCCGGCACCAGCGGTCGCCTGGGTGTGCTGGATGCATCCGAAGCGCCGCCGACATTCCAGGTGGACCCCGGTCGCGTGGTGGGCATCATCGCCGGGGGCGACGGCGCATTGCGCAAGTCGAGTGAAGGCATGGAAGATGATCGCGAGGGCGCACGCGAAGCGCTGTCATCGCTTCAGCTCACGGCGCAAGACACAGTGATCGGTATCGCCGCAGGCGGCACCACGCCTTATGTCTTGGGCGCGATCGATCTGGCGGCGCAGATGGCACCTGAATGTCTTCGGGCATTGTTGGTCTGCACGCCCATCGAATCTCCCGCGACATGCGATCATCTGATCGTGCTCGAAACCGGTCCGGAAGTCTTGACCGGTTCCACACGCATGAAAGCCGGAACGGCGACGAAGCTGGCGCTGAACACGATCTCTACCGCATTGATGGTGCGCGACGGTCGTGTCTACGAAAATTTGATGGTGGACCTTCGTGCCACGAATGAGAAACTCCGAGATCGCGCAGCGCGGGTGATCGCCACGCTAACTCAACTGGATCGTGCGGCGGCGTTTGAATTGTTGGATCAGGCCGGGGGTGTCGTGAAGACCGCAGTGGTGATGCATCATCTGGTTTGTGAACGCGCTGCGGCCGAAGCGCATCTGCTCAAGGCTAACGGGCGACTGGATCGCGTACTCGATTAAATACAGGCCATGTCTCATTCACATGTGCGACAATTCGCTTCGGTTGTGGCATGGGCGGCAGCCTTTTGAGATCTATACTTTTGGCACCTTTTCTGACAGGGGCCGTGATGTCTGAAACCGCAGAACCATCGATGCCCGCATCTGAAACAGATCGTCCGGTTTCGGTGACATGGGAATTGCTCGAACAATGTCGCACGGCATGGCGATGGACCAAGCGCGGCATCTTGACGCTGGTCGCGCTGTTGTCTTTGGTTCTGGTGGCGGAGGTATGGCGCTTTTACAACGATTTCAGTGCGATGAGTCCCTATGCGGGATGGACCTTTCTGGCGGTGGTCAGCCTCGGCCTCGGCATCGGTGTGGGGATTCCGGTGTGGCGATTTCTGCGCCTGCCACGCGTGGTCGATCCCCCTCCGGCTGCGCCGCAACCGATCACGGCGCGATGGTTGAAGCGTCGAGCCAGATATCTGGGGCGCTACGCCAAAAATCTGGCGCGCCATCCTGATCTGACCGAAGTGCGTGAACCTGCTTTGGCGGTGGCGGCCGAAGCTCGCGCCTTGAGTCGATCAATGCCGTCAGACCTCATGCAGTTGGAAGAAGCTTCGGCGCGACTCACCCGTTTTGAAACCGAACGTCTTGAGCCGTTACTTAAAGATTTGGACAAGCGTGTGGATCAGGTGATCCGACAAGAGGCTGTTTCGGTCGGCATCGGTACGGCGGTGAGTCTGAACGGTACGGTGGATGCCTTCATCGTGTTGTGGCGTTCGGCCAATTTAGTCAGTCGTATCGGGCGTTTTTATTACGGTCGTCCCGGATTGTGGGGCACGCTGCACATCCTGCGCGATGTGCTCAATGCCATGGTGCTTAGTCGCGTGGCCGATCCGATCACGGATCGCGCGGGTGAAGCGGTGGGGCGTGCGCTCGGGCATATCGGCGGCATTGTCGCCGGGCCGGTGGCCGATGGCGCGATCAACGCGCTGTTGACACTGCACATCGGTTATATGGCCAAGCGGCGTTGTCGCAGTTTCTCAGCCTGGGATCCGGCGGCGAGTCGCCGTGCCGTACTCGAAACACTCAAACGCGTGGGCGTGGAATCGGCCGGCATCGTGACCGAACTGGTGACGCGCCTCGGCGGCGTGGGGGCCACCATGGCCAAAGCTGCGGGTGAGGCCGCCAAAGTGGGCGCTGATGCGGTGCGCTGGAGCAGTCGAACCGCCTGGGGTCTTGTGCGCGGCATGTTCGGTGAAGAGCAAGAGCCGAAAAAACCCTGATGCGCCGTTTGTAAATTCTCCTCAAAATATTTGGAGACCGATGCGTAAAACCATCGCGTCGTCGCGTATTTCTGGTGAGTCGCAATTCACCGGGTACGCAATCCGGAAAACAAATTCTCATCAGGAGATCGAGTGATGAAACGCATCGAATGGGCGATAGCCCTGGGCTGTATGTGCGGCATGGGGTCGGCCGCTTTTGCAGAAGACAAAAGTGAAGTGATTACGGCGGTGGAAGTCAATGTGAATGGCGAAGTCCTGCATGGTCAGGAAGCACTTGATGCTTTGCCCAGCGGGTTGGAGGATTTGGTTCGAGATGTGACTGAAAGTGTGCAGTCAGCCACGAGCAAGCTCGACGCCAATGGCGATGGCAAAGTGGATGATCAGGAAAGAAAAGCGGCCAGCGAACGCCTGCGCGAACAGGTGGATCGCTGGCGCACTCATTCGAAGGCTCAGCGGAATCTCAGCAAATATGACAAAAACAAGGATGGCATTCTGTCAGATGCTGAAAAACTTCAGATGGCCGAAGATCAGAAGGCTGAAGATGAATCGAAGAAGCAGGCGCAAGCTCAGCACAAACAGGCACTGCTCGAAGCTTACGATACGAATGACAATGGCAAAATTGATCCTGAAGAACTGAAAGTCATTCAGGCCAAGGCCAAAACGCTTCTGGCAGAGGCGAATGTGATTCTTGCCGGCGAAGCGGCTTTGCGTGTGGATCAGGATCAAGTACTCGCACCGGTCGTCCGTGAGATCCGAACCGGCCTACATGGCGGATCAAGTCAGGGTTGGTCAATGGTTCGACGCGATTGATCGCGCGATCGAAAAGAGGGGAGCCTATCTGGCGCCGGTCGCATCAGCGACCGGCGCTTTTTATGGTTGGGTTGTCTGCAGTGACATGTGCCGATCGCTGTCGATGGTGATCACGGCATTCGCCCAGCCGGTGCAGTCTGCAAGTTGGCGTAATTCGCGTGAGGTGAGTGCCGCGTGAAGACTGTCGGCGAACAACTTTTGTTGTTGCGATGTTTCGGTGCCGGCATGCTGCGAAACCAGTTGCCCGAGTGCCGTTTCATCGGTCGGCCGGAACAGATCCCGGATCAGCAGGGTGCCATCGGGTTTGAGCACGCGTCGTGCCTCGATCAGCATTTTGTCCGGATCGGGCAGATGGTGCAAAAGAGTGTTCGAAAAAACGGTGTCGAAAGTAGCGTTCGGATAGGGCAGAGCTTTCACATCGGCTAACTCGAAGCGCACGCGGTTCAGATGGGGTGAATTAGCTCGGCGGCTTTCAGCCAGAGCCAGCATGGTTCGGGCCAGATCCACACCGAGCAGGGTGGCGGTTGGGCATCGTTCGGCCATCATCAGCGGGATGTGCCCCGGGCCCGTGCCCATGTCGAGCATGTGGCCATGGGCGCCCAGTTCGATCAGTCGATCGACAAAGGCGGTGTTGGCAACGGCATGATCCATGGCGTCATAGGCGGCCGCCTCGGCAGCATCGTCCATGACTTCAGGTTCGAGTACGCGTTCAAGCAAAATGCGATCAACCGAAATATTCAGGTGCGTTGCCGGTGATCCACTTGATGTTGCAACCGATCGAAGGCTTCTGCGTGCCTTCGACCACCGGTTCGCCGTTGAGCAGTGCTTCGACGGCTTCGGCCAGATCCTTGCCGGTCGGTGTTTGCGGCGGCGTTTGGCGCGGACGTGAATCATCGTACTGGCCGCGATAAACCAGTTTGTGATTGGCATCAAAGAGAAAGAAGTCGGGTGTGCAGGCGGCGTGATAAGCCTTGGCGACCGATTGATCGGCATCATACAGATAGGGGAAGCTGTAACCGCGATTGGCGGCTTCTTGTGTCATCAGATCAGGTGCATCTTCGGGGTGTGTGCCCACATCGTTGGAACTGATGGCCACCACTGCCAGACCGCGTGATTGAAAATCGCGGCACAGGCCGGCCACATGGTCGGCGAGATGTTTGACGTACGGACAGTGATTGCAGATGAACATCACCAGCAGGGGCTTGCCCGCGAAATCTGAGCGACTGATGGTGCCAGGTTCACCATTGCGATTGGGCAGTGAAAAATCGGGGGCTTCGGTCTGAAGCGGCAGCATCGTCGAAGGCGTCAGGGCCATGGCGGATCAACTCCTGGTTCGGGACTCCGGATACCCACAGCTTAGCCGATTTGCCCATTGCGGCGCAATGATGATGCGAATCATTAAAATGGGTCGATGCTGATATGGGCTTTTGACATCCTTTATCTCGGATTCACGCTGTTGAGTAGTCCGGTGTGGATCTGGCGCCTGGTGCGAACCGGTAAGTGGCGCACGGACTGGCGCGGTCGCTTCGGCCACGCAGATGCTCTCGCGCCGGTGGCCGGCGTGCGAACCGTACTGATTCACGCCGTTTCCGTGGGTGAGGTGAATGCGATTCGGGATCTGGCCACTGAACTGCATCGGCGTCATGGTGATTCGATTCGGATCGTGATTTCCACCACCACCGATACCGGGACCGATCGAGTACAGGCGCTGTTTTCAGATCGCCATACGGTGGTGCGATACCCGCTGGACTTTTCGTGGATGGTGCGCCGATTTTTGAATCGCATTCGTCCCGATGCCGTGATACTGGTGGAACTGGAAGTCTGGCCTAATTTCATGAATCTTTGTGCGCGGCGTGATATTCCTGTGGCCGTCATCAATGGTCGATTGTCAGAACGCAGCTATCGACGCTACCTGAAAGTGCGCGGTTTGATGTATCGGGCCTTCGCTTCTATTCAAAACGCGGCGGTGCAGGATGAGGCCTACGCACAGCGCTTTGCGGGCATGGGCGTGCCGCAAGACCGCGTGCATGTGACAGGATCGATGAAGTGGGATACCGCGCAAATCGCCGACACGGTGGAAGGATCGGATGCGTTGGCGCAAGCGATGGGGATCGATCGATCCCGACCGCTGATTGTTTGCGGTTCCACCGGGCCGGACGAGGAAAAACAGATTGTGCAGGTGCTGGCATCTTTGCAGGTGCAATTGATGTTTGCGCCCGCGCAAGCCTGAACGATTCGAAGAAGTGGCCCGGGCGCTCGGTGCCGATGTGATTCGGCGTACGCAGCATTCCGATGGCATGCAGCGACCGGTCGGTGGCGATCTTTTTCTGCTTGATACGCTGGGTGAACTGCGCCGAGCTTATGCGCTGGCCGATGTGGCGATTGTGGGCAGGAGTTTTTGTCCGCTGTTTGGTTCAGACATGACCGAGCCCATCGCATTGGGTAAGCCCACGATCATCGGTCCCAACACGGCTGACTTTGCCGATATGATGGACCGACTGCGGGCCGGTGACGGCATCGTGCAGGTGGACATGGATCATCTGGCTGATGCGGTTCAGGCATTGCTGAAGACCGAACGGGGCGGCTGCCTTGGCGGCGCAGGGGCGTGAAGTGATTCGATCACAGCAGGGAGCGACGGCGCGCCATGCGGATTTGATCGACGCCTTGTTTGATACCGCTTCACAGGAAGTGAATTGACGATGCCTTCGACCACGATTCGACAGACTGTATTGTGCAAAGCCCGCCGCCTGGTGATCAAGGTCGGGTCGCAATTGTTGGCCAAACCCGAAGGTGGTCTGGACACGCGCTACATGGGGCGGCTGGCGGCGCAGATGGCTGACCTCATGGATCGCGGTTACGAATTGACGCTTGTCTCCAGCGGTGCGATCGCCATGGGTCGGATGATGCTCGGCATGAAGCGTCGCCCAAAAGATGTGGCCACGCTGCAGGCGGTGGCCGCCGTGGGGCAGTCGGGCCTGATGCGCGCCTGGCATCAGGCTTTTGCCAAGCGCGATCGCGAAGTGGGTCAGATTCTGCTCACGCGTAACGGCTTCGAAGATCGGCATCGTTATCTGCACACGCGCAACTGCATCACCGAACTGCATCGCATCGGCGCGGTGCCCATCGTGAATGAGAACGATACGGTCGCCGTTGAGGAAATCCGCTTCGGGGACAACGATCTGATCGCCGCGCTGGTGTCGAGTTCGCTGGGGACCGATGCATTGATTCTGCTCACGGTGGTTGAAGGCCTGAAAGACGGCACCGATCAGGTGGTGGATCTGGTCGATGATCTGGGCACCGTGCGATCGATGGTGCATGCGGGTCGATCGGCGATGGGATCAGGCGGGATGGAAACGAAACTCGAAGCGGCGCGTCTGGCGACCGATGCCGGCGCTGTGGCGGTGATTGCCGGCGGCCGTGAACGCAATGTGCTCACGCGTCTGCTTGCAGGTGAAAAAATCGGCACGGTGTTTGTGCCGGCCACGAGAAAGCTTGCGCCGCGTCAGCGCTGGATCGTCCAGGCCGTACGTCCCAATGGTTCAGTGACGATTGATGATGGTGCGGCGGATGCCTTGTTGCACAAAGGCAAGAGTCTGCTGGCCATCGGCGTGACTGAAATCGTCGGTCGTTTCGAGGCGGGCGATGTGGTGCAGATTCGCAATCGTCTGGGCCATGAGGTGGCGCGCGGTCTGATCAATTGTGACGCCGAAGAGACACGCAAGATCATGGGCCTCAAGAGTGCCGATCAGGAACAAAAGATCGGCCGCATGGCTTATGACGAATTGATTCATCGCGACAATCTGGTGATTACGAAAAAGGATTAAGCGCATGGCCGGAACACTGGTGGTCGGATCTCAGAAAATCGGCGAAGACTGTCCGCTGATGATCATCGCAGGGCCCTGCGTGATCGAATCGATGGATCAGTGTCTGGTGATCGGTGCGGCCATGCACGAGCGCTGCGCCGAACTGGGGTTGAGTTACATCTTCAAAGCCAGTTTCGACAAGGCCAATCGTTCGAGCATTACCAGTTCGCGTGGGCCGGGGATGGAAGAGGGTTTGCGCATCCTCGAAACCATCGGTGAAAAATTAGGTGTGCCGGTCACGACTGATTTCCATCTGCCCGAGCAGGCCGCGCCGGTGGCGCAGGCGGTCGATCTGCTTCAGATTCCGGCCTTTCTCTGTCGTCAGACCGATCTGCTGATGGCCGCGGCGCAAACCGGCAAACCGGTGAATGTGAAGAAAGGTCAGTTCATGGCGCCTGCTGAAATGACGCATGCCGTGAAGAAGCTTCAGGAAGCCAAAGCCGCGGGCATCATGCTCACCGAGCGCGGCACGTTCTTCGGCTATCACCGTCTGGTCAACGATTTTGTGGGCCTGGGCGACATGATCGACCTGGGGCATCCGACTTGTTTCGACGTGACGCACTCCACGCAATTGCCAGGCGGCGGAGGTCACACGTCGGCCGGTCGTCCCGACCGCGCCCCGTTGCTCGCCCGCGCTGCCGTCGCAGCAGGTGTCGATGCCTTGTTCATCGAAACGCACCCCGATCCGGCGAATGCGCACTCTGATCCGGCCACCGTGTTACCGCTGCCGGTCACCATCGACCTGCTCGACAGCATCGCCGCCGTGCGCGAAGCCGTGAAGGGTTGATGGTCCTTGATCATCTGATCACCCTTGGGACGCGCCCAAAAAGGCAGCCCCGAGCAAACTCACCGGGACTGCCGCACTGAGTCTTTATTTAGGCTGCTTTGGCGGCAGCATCCTTCATGGTGCCGGCCAGAAGCATGTAGGTTTCGGTCCATGCGGTTTTGACTTCAGGTGTGAAGGCATCGCCCAGGCCTTGTCCGAGTGTCCAGAGCAGGGCGGCGCCGACAGTGTCGTAGTGGGCATCCATGACCCCGTATCCGACATGTCGTACGCCCAGTTCCTGAACCACGGGCACGATGCGATCCAGATCTTTCAGGCCGTTGACCGCCACGCCGATGGTCTGCATCAGTTTCTTTTTCTGATCAGCCATTTCTGACGGGAACATCGACATGAGCGACGGATCCAATTCGAAGAGTTTGTTGTAGAAAAGCGTGGCAGCTGTATCTGCGATGGGCACCACTTTGGCCCATGTGCTTTGGACGAGATCGATTTGCGATTCAGTCATGTCACTGTCCTTGAGATAAAGGTGAATGCGTGCGTGTTTGAATACTGAGGAAGCATGTTTGATTACTGGACCGGCACACGAATGATGATGCCGCCCATCACATCGTCAGCCTTGAAATCGGTCTTGGGCGAATCCGGATGATCGTTGTGGCAGGACCAGCAGGCTTTGGCCACCGCTTTGTCCGGATACATGGCGATGAAGTAAGGCTTCTCGGCGATCTTCACGTTTTCGGGGTGGTAGTAAGGTTCGCCGGTGGTTTCCATATGTTTCAAGCCGGCTTTTTCATAGTCGGTGGTGGGCATGTGCTTTTTATTGATGGCCCATGAACTGATCAGAGAGTAGTCAAGGCCCACGCCCCTTTTCTGCGCATTCGCCTTGGCCAGCTCCGAACCCATTCGAAACATCTGTGCCGGTAGCGGAAGTTTGCCGTATTCCTTTTCCCAGTCTTCGCTGCCTTTGAGGGGTTCGGTTCCGCCGTTGTCGGGTTTCTGCACCATGACCTTCTGGACATTCACCAGCCGAGTGACCACATGCTTGGCATAAACCGTGCGATCGGCAGCCATGACCGAATGAAGCATGTCGGCAATCTGCTTGGGTGATACGCCGGTCGGCGTGGCAGAATGGCTTTTTTCGCTGCAGGCGGTCAGAGCCATGCCGCCGAGCATGCTCATTACGCCGATGGCCGTGAGAATCAATTTGCGTTTCGTGTTGGACCGTGTCATGAGGAAGCTCCTTTTCGGGTGTGAGTTGATCGTGATGATGCTTTTTTGGAAGCAAGTCACGGAGCAGTCGTGGGTGATTTTTTGTCTTCTTTCAGTCGCTGTGCTGATTTATTGCGCAACATGCGCAAGCTCGGGTGTTCGGTTTTGACGGGAGATCGATCGAAATTGCGACGAATCAGTTCCGGATCAGCCAGTGCATTCAAGGTGAAATTCATGCCATGGCATGCGATGCATGCTGCTGCGAATCATCTTGGCATTGGGGCGCAGGTGATCGTTTGGATTATGGGAAACGAAGATGCCGCCATTGCCTTCTTCATCCTTGAAGGTAATGGTGGGCATGTGGCATGTGGCGCAACTCACGCCCTGGCCGCGTGGCAGTGTGCCATTCAATTCTTTCTTCCATAAACGATGATGCGGTGAGTCGAGATAGGCGCGGGTGTGCGTGTCGTCATGGCATGCCATGCAGCTTTCGACGGCGGCGGTACGTCGCTCGAATCGATGCGCACCGTGGCAGGCGTTACAGGTCATGGTTTGATTGGCGGCTTGAGCTTTCATGGGAATGCGAGCTTGTTTGGGTGTCATGGCCGTAAAGTTCAATGCAAGACGCATGCCATGCCGCGAATCCAAAAAACCGTCGACTTGCCGGTCATGACAAGATTGGCAAGCGCGATGATCCGGCTGGTGGGTCCATGTGTTGTCGCGTTGATGGCAGGCCGAGCAATTGACGCCGGCTTTGGCATGTGCTGTGTCGTGCCACTCGGCCAGCAAGGTGCCGGTGACTTGGTCATCGGGCGCATCATGCGCATATTCCTCAAGAGGCTTGAGGGCAGGTTGATCCAATGTGGCCATGAATCGGCTTAAAAAATCACTTTGAATCACGGCGGGTTTTTCAAGGACATCGGGTGTGTTGATGTGCTCAAGCAGGAATTTTTCGAACAGGCCGGAATTATCGTGGTAGTTGTGGCAGCCGCTGTTGAGACAGGTGTTGAATGCCAGCCCCTGATGCGTGGCGCGGTTTTCACCCACATCCGCATGGCAATGAGCGCAATAATCCGTGGGCAGTGTGACGCCCATGGCGCGCGTCTGTTCAGGACGATGTTCGATGTGACAGGTGATGCATTGGCGCGCGTCGAGTTTCTTGACCAGATCCCATTTGCCGAGATCCTCGAATTTAATGGTGGGGTGAGAATCATCCACGCGTTCGAGTTCTGCGGCATGACATTGCGTGCAGGCATCCTGGCGCACACTCATCCACGGGGTGTGGCAGGCGTCGCAGGCCAGTTCAATCTGGTGGTGGCCATGCGTCATCGAACCGGGCGTGAGCAAAGTTGATGCGTCGGCGCGCGTGCCTGAGCCGATGCGCGCGATCAGCATGGCGAAGTAGACCCCGAAGGCGAGGGTCATGATCAGCCAGCAGATCCAGGGCGCCCAGATTCGCACGCAACTTTTCCTTTAGAAGTAATAAACCGACACCACGTGTGCCGCGATCAGCATGGGCAGCGGCCAGAACAGAAGCACATGAGCCCAGACCAGCCACGGTCTGAACTGGCGAGCTCGGAATGCGATCGTTCCTTTGCTGCGTCCTTCGATGGCCACAATGACACCGGCCACAGCGCCGAGTGCGTTGAGCATCAGAAACACCGTCATCAGCATGAAATTCAAATTGGATCCCATCCGGCCACCGGTGTGAATCAGCAGCGCGGCAAGCGTGAAGCCGCCTACTGCCGCGTGAAAAACACGCCAATTTCCGAAATGACCGAATGAAAATTTCTTAAGGCGTTTTCGCAACGAAAGCAGTAAGGCGATGCTGCTTAAACCGAGCAGGGTAAAACCGCTGACCTGCTTCCAGAAGGTGTTTCGCCAAAGGGCTTCCATGGCATGCCATGCCGACTCGACGCTTGAATTGACGGTCAGGTCGGGGATGGCCATCAGCAGCGCAAGGGTGATCGCCGCGAGGATGCTGGCGATGAGCAAGGGGCGCCACCCTGGCACGGCTTCGACTTTTTCATCAACATTGGCCAGTTGTGCGACCAGTGGTCGACATGAACCGCATACGGTGGTGGCGCGGGTTTCAGCCGCAAGCGATTCGACGGTTTGGCAACCGGCACTGATGGCAGACTTCAGTGTGCCGCAAGTCACGCTCGCACACTGGCAGACCATGCGATTGTCGGGCCAGAGCCGGACGGGCGCTTCCTGCTGGTCAGGCCAGAGCTCACCGCATTTTGCGAAATGCTCAAGATCGCTGGGGCGGACGCGACGATTTTCATCCACGGCGCGACGGACTTCATCGAGTTGATGCCAGTCGCCCACGGCGGTGGCGCCGATGAGTCGGCCGTATTGCACTGCGATGGTGCGGCGCGATTCTTCGTGATGCCAAGTCAATCGATCGTCGCCATCCCGATGGCGGCCGAAGACCGAGACCTGAACGCCGAGGAGTTTTAGTCGCGTGGACAGGTCGGCATCTGAGAAAGTTTTCTGTCGTCGGCTGGTCAGGTTGTCGGCGAGGACCTCGGCCATTTGATAACCGGGGCCGACCAGGCCATAGATTCGGCCACGATGGCTGGCGCATTCGCCGATGGCATAGACACGTGGTTCGGTGGTGTGCAGGCGATCATCGACCAGCACGCCACCGACCGAGATATCGCAATCGATGCCGGCTTGCCGGGCGAGTTTGTCGTTGGCCCGAATGCCCGCAGAAATCACCACCATATCCACTTTCAGCGGGTCACCCTGATTGAACCGAATATGCAAACCGGACTCATGCCGGAGGATCGCTTCGGATCGCGCATTCATGCGAAGCTGAACACCCATGGAGCGAATTTTGGTTTCGAGCACATGGGCGCTGGCTTCATCGAGTTGCTGATTCATCAGCCAGCTGCCGAGTTCGATCACATGCGTCTCAAGGCCGAGATCGCGCATGGCTCGGGCCGCTTCGAGCCCCAGCAGGCCGCCACCGATGACGGCGACACTGCGAGCCTGCTTGTCGTTTGACTGGCACTTTGCCCAAGCCCAAAAGCTGTTTCGACTCTTTGAAAAACACCTCGACAGACCAGCGTATTTGGTATATCTCAATCATTTTAATAAACGTGAGTTTGGTATCGGTGCAGACAAATACTTTCCATTTACCGTTTTTGCCTTGTTTGCTGAAAAAGAGTTTCAACTCTTTGCCCCGGTGGGCAACAATTGCCTCGTTGTAATAAAACCCAAGTTTGCGGCATCTGTGTGCTTTGCCAAGTATGTTGCGGATTTGGCTGTAGGTGTATGCCCCTTCGGAATAGAGAAACTTTGTTTTGGCTATTTTGTACATACCTATCAGGTGCACGGTCTGCTTTTTTACCGAAAGTACCGCATCTATAAATGCGCCACAAGTAAACCAACTGTCCATCAACACATAATCAACCTTGAACCCTTGAGATATGGCACGTTTGAACATTTTTATCGCACTGTCAATTTTCGACATATCTGCTTCTGCTGCCCTTTCGTGATTGTACGAACCTGCCTTTCGCTGCTTCTTGTACTGCTTTCTCAGCTCTTTCTTTTTAAGCCCAAAGGGCTTTTCTTTGTTCCTACCCCTTTCACGGTGAAAGGAAAAATCCAGCGGGATAAAAGAAACACCGTCCCAATACCCCATCAAAAGCAACTTAAAGCCAACACGCCAACCATTTGAAACATGGTCCCATACCCGCGATACCTTTTCAATAAGCTTCCCGGTTTTGGCAACAACCGTGTCGTCGAAAACCATGCACCGTAAATGTTTGGCATTGCTGGAACCGGTTTCTGTAAGCTTTTTGAATTTTGCTGCAAACAACCACAAAATCAACCTCCAACAAATGCCAGGGTTATTTTTTAATCGGTAAAATGTATCCTTGCCTGATTCAACCTGGTACTTAACAAAACCGTTTACCATGGAGTTAACAGAGGAAGCCCCTATAAAAGGAAATGAAACCAAAATGGCAAATATGTATTGAAAACTATAACCACGCACCTTCACAGGGATATGCAATTGCACAGGTTAGAAAATGAAAAACTTTTCAAAGAACTTAAAATAAATTCCGGTTCAAGCCAACTGGGGGTAAAACCGTTTTTTAATTCACAAATCTTATTAATATCTTTACTGTGTAGCATGTTTTTTAGTTTTGGATACAACCTTAATTTACTAAATTTCAAGGTCTTAACAAATAAAACATGCTACTTTTTATTAACTTAAATTTATCTTAATATCAGCATATTTTAAACCTGCGAAACATTAGTAAATAATAATTCATAGTCTGAAGTTTTTTTAAATCGCTGTTTATCTTTCGTCTATGACTGTTTAAATAAAATTAACACACCATTTGTTTTTCCGTATTTAAAATGTTCGTATCTTGCAGCACATGTACAGGACAGTTGGGGAGGGGGACCAAAGTTGGAAGAAGGAAGGAAGTTGGAAGACAGAAGTTGGTAGAAATTTGGCGTGATTGTTACTTAAAAGGAGTTGAATGATTTAGCTATTTATGACGAAAACAACAATGAAAACAACGAGAACATGACAACTAAGAAACAAACGTTGTACCCGAAACACAATAATAAATAATCACTAATAAATAATAATTTTAAAAGATGGCAAACAGATTAATTGGCCGACTTCCAAAAGTTGGTATCCGTCCGGTAATCGACGGAAGAGAAAGAGGCGTTCGCGAGTCGCTTGAAGTTCAAACTATGAACATGGCAAAAAATGCCGCAAAGCTAATTCAAGAAAAATTTGCGATTTGCAAATGGCGAAAAAATTGAATGTGTAATTGCGGATACTACAATTGGTGGAGTTGCAGAAGCTGCCATGTGCGCCGATAAATTTGAACGCGAGGAGTTGGAGTATCACTAACTGTTACTCCTGCCTGGTGTTACGGTACTGGAAGTAATGGATTCTAATCCATCTATTCCAAAGGCTGCGGGGATTTAACGGAACTGATCGGCCGGGAGCAGTTTATTTGGCTGCTGCACTGGCAGGTTACACTCCAAAAGGATTGCCTGCTTTTGGAATTTATGGTCGCGATGTACAAGATGCCGGAGACGAAACTATTCCTGAAGATGTAAAAGAGAAAATCTTACGCTTTGTTAATTCTGCTTTGGCAGGTTGCTCAAATGAGAGGTAAATCATATTTGTCATTGGGATACAATTTCCTATGGGAATTGCAGGTTCGATGGTAAGTCCCGATTTCTTCCAGGA
>CALOAZ010000013.1:0-15600 GCA_942491355.1 uncultured Phycisphaeraceae bacterium | reverse complement strand
CCAGACCGGTTGAAGCGTCTGGCCTTGAAAGACATTGAGAAAGCGCGGTGTTTCCGAAAAGCCCGCGCCGGGATTCGCCGCAAACCATCGATCGCTGTAATGCGTGGCGAACTGCCACGCGGCCGCACCGCCCATTGAAAAACCGCGTTCGGCGATGCGATCGTCATCCACACGGTAACGACGCTTCGCATCCTCGAGGGCTTCGAGCGTGTCGATTTCGCCTGCGAACTTGAATGCGTTGCAGTAACGCCCGTAGGGGTGAAGCACAATCGTGTCGCGCGGAGCATACACGCCAACCTGCTTCATGCGCTGCGCGAGAAAATTACCTTCGCTGAGCGTTTCGCCGCGACCGTGAAACCAGATGTCCAGCCGGTGTTTCGTGGCGCCTTCAAACGCGTAGCTTTGCGGAATCACCAGGCCATAGGGCTGAACTGAGCCATCGATCTTCGACACATAGCCGCGCACCACCAAACCGGTCTGCGTGGTCCACGACGCCTTGGATTCGGCCAGCTCCGCGGCGCGATCCTTCCCCATCTGGATCAGCTTCAGCGCCTGATCGATCTCCTGGGGCTTGAAGAATTCCTGATAGACCAATCCATCATGTGCCGCGCGATAAAAAATCTCGACGTCCGGAAGCAAACCCGCGATTCGCGCATTCTTCTTCGCCTTGTCGCGCAACGTATCGATCGCGGCCTTGAGTGCGGCGAGCTCCGCTTCGATCGCGGCCTTCTTGTCGGCCGGCACTTCAACACCCAGCGAAGGGATGCGCCGCACATTCGTCGGCAGGTTGTCTGTCGGACCATCGGCCAGAGCCAGTGAACCGAGGACGAGCCACGCGAACATCATTATTCCGGCCATGCGTTTCATGCCTGCTCTCCAGCGGCACGACGACAGCGCCGTCATGCCTTTTGCCTTCACCAATCCAAGGGCGCGTGCCATGCCTGATAAAGATCTTCAATGGTTTCCTCGGCGACTGTGCGACCTTCGATGTCTGTCACGCGCACGCGCCGATCTTCGCTGAATACACCCACCTGGCCGAACGGCACGAAGGCCGAACTCAATTCGCGCGCCACGGCATCCAGTTTTTCAGGCGAAATTTCGATCAGAATGCGCGTGGGTGTTTCAGCGAAGCAGGCGGCGGTCGTGTCGAGCGTGTCGCGGCGCGGCACGCCGGCCAGATTCAGATCCAATCCGAGGCGTCCGGCGAAAGCCATTTCGGCTGCCGCGACGAGCAAGCCGCCTTCGGAACAATCATGTGCGGCTCGCACCAGCCCCAGATCGATCAGACGCGCGACGGCGGCCAGTTGCGCGGGAGCCGTGTTCAGATCCACGCGCGGCAAAGTGCCGCCGCCGATGCCCGTGACCAACTGCCAGTGCGACGCGCCCATCTGCGGTGTGGTGAGCCCCACCTGCAACAACACGTGGCCGGCCGATTTGGCGTCCATCGTGACGCAGCGGTTGACATCGTTCACGATGCCGATGGCACTGATCAGCAGCGTCGGCGGAATGGCGATGGTCTGGCCGCTTTCGGTTTTGAATTCGTTGTTCAGTGAATCCTTGCCTGAAATAAACGGCGTGCGAAAAGCCTTTGCGCCGTCGTAGCAGGCCTCGGCCGCTCGCACGAGTGCGCCGAGATTTTCGGGCTTGGCACAGTTGGCCCAGCAGAAATTATCCAGAATGGCGATGCGATCGGGTGCCGCGCCCACGCATACTGCGTTGCGCATCGCTTCATCGATGGCGGCCAGCGTCATCCAATACGGATCGTGATCGCCGAAGGCGGTCGCCAGACCGTTGCTCAGCGCAATGCCGCGCGACGATCGCAATTTCGGACGAATCACCGCCGCATCGGACGGGCCATCCGCGTGCGGTCCCGCACTGGGCTTCACCACACTGCTGCCCTGCACTTCGTGATCATATTGGCGCACAATCCAATGCTTCGAAGCCACATTGGGATGCGCGAGCACGGCCTTGAGCTGCGCGCCTACGCCTTCAATGCCTTTGGGCGCGGCGGCTTTCGCTGCAGGCGTCGCCCAATGCGCGTCGCGCGTGGGTGTCGGAATCCCTTCGTGCAGGAGCGCCATGGAAAGGCGCCCCACCTCGTGGCCGTGATAGTGCAAAACCAGTTCGGCGTTTTCGGTGCCGAATCGGCCCAGGTCACAAGCCTCGACCTCTTCGGCAGCGCACAGTGCGAGCAGTTCGGGCAAGCGCTCTTCGGCCACCGCCAGGACCATGCGCTCCTGCGCCTCGGAAATCCAGATCTCCGTGTAAGACAAACCTTCGTATTTGAGCGGCGCTTTGTCGAGATTCACTTCGGCGCCCAGATGCTCGCCCATTTCACCCACAGCACTGGAAAATCCACCGGCACCGCAATCGGTGATCGCGCTGTACAAGCAACCTGAATCGTGATCGCGCGCCTGCAGCAACACATCGAGTACTTTCTTTTCGGTGATGGCATTACCGATCTGCACCGCATGCGAAAATTCATCGGCATGCGTATCGGTCAGTTCGGCTGAACTGAACGTAGCGCCGTGAATGCCATCACGCCCTGTGCGCCCACCGAGCGCCACGATGCGATCGCCCGCCTTCGGTTGACCGAAGCACATGTCGTTCGGGATCAAGCCCACGCTGCCGGCGAAGACCAGCGGGTTGCCCAGATAGCGGTCATCAAACCACACCGCGCCATCGACGGTGGGAATACCCATGCGATTGCCGTAGTCGCGCACGCCGGCCACCACACGCTTGAGAACGCGACGCGGGTGCAACACGCCCTTGGGCAGCTTTTCAAAAGGCAGATTCGGATTGGCCACCGCAAACACATCGGTGTTGGCGATCGGCTTGGCGCAAAGGCCGGTGCCCATCGTGTCGCGAATGCAGCCGCCGATGCCTGTGGCCGCGCCGCCATAAGGTTCAATCGCGGAAGGATGGTTGTGCGTTTCGACCTTGAATGTCACGGCGTGTTCGTCGTCGAACTGCACGATCCCGGCATTGTCAACGAACACGCTGATGCACCAGTCCACGCCTTCATCGATCAATTCGTGCGTGGCGGCGGCAATGGTGTTCTTGAGCAAGTTGTCGATGATCAGGGCACCATCCTCATCGAGGCGATGGCCCGGATGCGCGAGGAAGTCGGCGATCGTCGGTGATGCCGATTCGGATTCCACATAGCGCACGGTGCTTTTGAGTGTCTTGTGTACGCAGTGTTCGGACCAGGTTTGCGCGAATGTTTCGAGTTCGATGTCAGTGGGTTCGCGATCTGCGCCGCGGTAATAATCGCGAATGGCTCGCATTTCTTCGGTCGAAAGAAACAAGTGTCCCTCGCGACTCAGGCGATCCAGACCTGCATCATCCAAATCGCGGATCGGCACATGGGTGATCTGAAGTTCGTATGGACGACCTCGACAAAATGATCCGGGTGCCGCGCCGTCGTCGCCACCGATTGGATCACCGTGTTCGCCAGCAATCGATCGGCAATGGTGCGAGCTGTTTCGGCGCTCACGCCTTCGAACACATAGCGTTCACCGGTGCGCACTTCGGCGATGGCGCCGCCGAGCATTTCGACAATGGCTTCGGCCGTGGACTGCGCGACCGGATCCATCACGCCCGGCAGATAATGCACTTCGATCAGCGGCGTGGCTGGATCGACCGCCGAGCTGCCCAGCACCCGCCGCTGGTTGATCGGATCGGCCAGCAACTCGGCCGCCACGCGCTCCACGTCCTGCTGTGTCAGTGCGGCCTGAATCAGATAAACCCGCGCCGAATGCACCGCCAACGTTCCGTCGGCCAATTGCAGATCAATGGCTTCCTGGGCAGCGCTGCGCCCGATCGGGTCGTCGTGCGCGAGGGCGGGATGAACCTCGATTCGCCAGACACGGGTGGCGGGGGGCATGTTCGGCAGACTCCGCCGCCGGGACGTCAATCACACTCATGGACAATGCTCCGTCTTGTCCCCGCCAAGCCTTCAACCGGCGGGAGTCGGCCATCATAGTGATCGAGGGGGGGCATGCCAGAAGAGCGCTGCCCAAATCCCGCTCTCGCATTACAATCCACGCTGGCAATCCAGCTTGGCCCTGCGGCGGGCCTCTGGAAACGCCTCCCCCCGCCCGCCGGAGAATCTCGATGAACCCTCGCTTGTTCCACACCCCGATGCTGGTTTTAGGTTTTGTTCTTTTTTCGTCTTCGCTTCAAGCCGAATCCAACCCGCTGGGCGAAGACTGGGTCAAGATCAAAACCAAAATGAGTGATGGCGGCTACACCCTCAAGACCGAGCTGATCGTCGACTACATGAAAACGCTCGAGGGCGGCTTGAATACGTCCGGCGATTCGCTTCTGAATGAATTCACCATCAGCCTCGATGTCGACACTGCCGAAGCCTGGCAGATCGAAAACGGCGGGCGCTTTTATCTCGAGTTCCAGAATCAAGCGGGCCAGGATATCCAAAGCGATGACGTGGGTGCCGCTCACAACTCTTCGAATATCAACAACGGCGGCTACACCGCCATCACCGAAGCCTTCTATGACTGGACGACGGTGACGGCTCCGAATCTGCGATTGAAGTTCGGCAAGATGGACGCCAGCGATGATTTCGCGCGCCCGGAAAACGGCCAGAATTTTTTGAATCAGGCCGCGCAAACCAGTTCCAATATTTTCGGCATGCCTGAAAACGGCATCACGTCGACCGGTTTGTCTTTCTTTTATCAATTGGATGAATGGACAGAACTATCTTCCGGCGTCTTCGATGGCTCGGCGGCTGTCGAAGGCGTGAACACCGGCTCGCGCGGTCCGTCAACATTCTTCGGCGATCCCTCCGATCTTTTCGCCATCGGCCAAATGACCATGCGATGGAAGCGCCCCGGCGATCTCGCCGACGCACCGGCCGTGCCGCTGCCGGGCAAACTCGCCATCGGCGGCTGGGGCCACACCGGCACGTTCAACTCGACCGGCGGCGGTACGCGCAGCGGCGCCTCGGGTTTTTTCGCCGTGCTGGATCAGGCGATCATTCACAACCAGTGCTGGTTCTTCGTGCAGTATTCACTGGTGATTCCGGGCGATGTGGACGACTTGAATCTGCCCACCGAAGTGCGCGAACACACGGCCATCGGCTTTCGCACCATGGGGCTCTGCCCCGCGCGACCTCAGGATGAATCCGGTGTCATGTTCAGTTACTTCCGCCTGCAGGACGGCACGACGTTCATCGATGAAGATCACGAAACGCTGCTCGAGTTCTATCACCGCTTTGCGGTGACGCCGAACATCAGCATTCAGCCCGTGTTCCAGATGATCACCAATCCGTCTTCGACAGCCGGTGCATCGGATGCCATCGTGGGCGCGATCCGATCCACGTTCACGTTCTAAAATAATCGGGTGTCGAGGGATTGCGGCCGTTTTCAGAAAACGCCGTATTTTTCGAGGAGTCCGGTCATTTCGGCCACCGTGTCGCCCTTGGGGTCGATGCGTTCGGCGTTCCAGTAATTCTCGATGGCCGCGCCGACGTTGATCTTCAGGTCGTCGAAAAACAGAATGGATTCAGGATCCACATTCGCCTCGTTTTCGACCACTTCATACGCTTCGAGATCGGGCTTGCGTGAGCCGATCACGTGGCTGGCAAAACGGTGATTGAGTTTTTCGAGCGGCTTGAAGACGTCGCTGCTCCAGAGAATGTTCCAGTGAATCGGGTTCGTATTCGACAGGCAGGCGAGGCGCACGCCGGTGTCGGCCAGACGTGTAAGAAATTCTTCTACCCCCGGATACAGATCCACGAGCCACACTTCCAGAATCTTGTGAATTTCTTCGGGTGAGTACGTCGTGACATTGCTAAGCATCTTGATGAATTTATCCGGCTCAAGCTCACCGGTTTCGAATCGATCGTTCCAGTCGGCCAGGTTCTGATCGCCGCGCAAGCGTTCGAGTTCTTTGCGCAGAGGCAGGCCCGCCCGCTTGACCGATCCACCCCAGCCCTGGGGCGCAGCGCGGACCAGCACACCTCCGAGATCGAAACACACCAATTCGATGTCGCTGGACATCCTGGCTCTACCGCCCCTTCTCAGTCACGTCACCTTGCCCCGCAAATCCCACGCGCGGACGAATCGAAAACAACCGCGCCAACAGGCGACCCACATCCTCGGGCGGCTCGAGACCGATGCTACCGGAGGCATTGTAGGCGCTGAGTTTATGATCCGCGCCCACGCCCGGCAGCACCGCCGGCAGCACCACGGACATGCGCCCCGACGCCGGCAATGTGGTGTTGGGTTCGAACAAGCTCCGATAACGAATTTGGTTCACCTGTAATTCGTACGTCGCATCGGTCATGGGCACCGGGTATGTATTCGGATTTTCGATGTCGACCGTGATCTCAAGGCGCGAAGCCTCGGCACTGACCTCAAGGCGCTGCACCTGTGTCACCTGCGCCGTGGGCATCACGAACGGCCCCGACGATTCAAGCAATTTGACCGGCCCGCAAGCGGTCAACAGGCCTGAGGCGCACAGCATAAAAAAACAACGAGGTGTCATCCGTGGATATCCCGGGGATTGCGGTTCATCTGCAGCGGTGGTCCGAAATCGTACACGCCGACGGCCACTCATGAAAGCGTGGGTCGCCGGCCGTCTCCATCAGGGTCAACCCGTTTTTGTCGCACGAAAACTGCGGCGGTTCACGCCGCATGTGATACCGTATCGTTCATGATCGAAACCGCCTTCCACGCGCCGGCCATTTCTGCTTTGACGCTGCTGGCGGTCGCGGCATTGCTGCTGAGCCTGCTCAGTGATCGACTCGGCCTTGGTCGCAGTAGCGGTGCCCTGCTCGCAGGTCTGCTGCTCGGACCGGCGGTCTTGGGCTCCATGGCACCGGAAATCCATCGGCCCTGGTTTCTCGGCGGCCTCGAAGAACATGCCGCCCTTCAGCATCTGAATGATGAATACGAAAAAGGCCTAGAGACACTGAAGCACATCGACGTCACGGAGATCGCGCTCGATGAACACCGCCAGTTCTGGCGCCCGCGCCTGGAGCAGGCGCAACTTGTCTTGCGCGTGGCCGAATCGCGTCACCAGAACACGATGCGCACCGGCCTGTTTCTGCTGGTGATTCCACTGTGTCTGGGTTTGTGCGGTTTTGCCGGTCTCCAGAAAACCTCACCGGAAGACATCGGTCACGCCCTGCCCGTCATGCTTACGGCCATGCTTGCCTCGGGGGCCGCCGCCGCAGGCGCGATCTGTCTGATGCGATGGATGGGACGCCTCGAACTGCCCGAAGGTCCGACGATGTGGATGATCGTCATCGCCACGGCCGCCATGGTGCCTGCGGCCTTCGGCACGGCACAAAACCACGAGGCCGGATCGGTGACCACACTGGGCCTGCCCATGGCGCTGGGCGCATGGCTCGGACTGCAGGCCGTCACCAGTGATTCTCCGTCAAGTGCCTGGTCGCTTTGGATCGGTGCTGCAGGATTGATTGCCGCACCCTGGTGGCTGACCGCGACGCGATCCGTGTTGCGATCCACACCCAGGCCGCTGCTTGCAATCAGTGCAATCGCGCTCATCGGACTGGGCGCCCGTTCCGGCATCACGCTCTGGGCCGCCGCCTGGGCCGTGGGCGCGCTGCTGGGCACCACCACGGATCGCCCATTCGGAGAACACCTGCGGCGCTATCTTCTGGAACCTTTGATCCTGGGCTTTGCCGCGCTGATCGCCCAACCGACGCTCGATTTTGACTGGATGCTTCTGATTCTGCTGCTGATCGCGTTCACCGACGCTCGCGCCGGTGGCGCGCTGATCGCCGCGCGTCTGCACCACGGCATGGCCTGGATGTCGGGCCTGAAACTGGGCACGCTGCTGGCACAGGGCGGCCCTCTCTCTGTGGCGCTGGCCTTGGGCGGATATGCCGCGGGATGGATTCCCGGACCGATTTACGCCGCGCTGATTCTCTGCGTGCTGATCGCGGATGTGTTTTGTACGCCGATGCTCAAGCTGATCGAACGCATGGATCAAAGCGGCGGCGCTTCAGCTTCCGACGCCGGCGGCGCATCGTTGTCGTGACCGGGGCTCGGCAGACGCAACTGCTCGAGCGCAAGGCCATCGACAATCTTCCACATGCCCTCTGATTCGGCGATGCGGAATTCGGCTTCGTAAACATTCGATCGTGCATGGGTGTGGTTGTAGTGGCTGACCACACCATCGGCACGCCATCGACACATCGCCGTGAACGATGCCGGTGTGGTGCGCTGCGGTGCCGTCCACAGACGACTGCCCAGTACTTCCACGCCGAGGACCTGCGCGCTGGCTTTTGATTCAGGCGCTTCGCCGGACTTCGGCGCCGCCGTGATCATCTGTTGATAAATCGATTTCAGATAGTCGCCTGAGACGGATCGCGCCAGCAAGTCGTAAATGTCTTCGTCACGGCTGTACATCGACGCCTGATAAATATTGCGCAGCAGCGCCCCCACAATGCGCTGCGCACCGGCCTCATCCGGCAGTTCCGCGCGCTGAATCGGCGCGATGGCCGCTCGATACCCAAAAACCAGAAGCGCGGCCGCAATGGGAATGACGACGATTCCGGCGCGATGCTGTTTTGAAATCACGCCACCGATAAGCATCATGACGCACAAACCCGCGGCACCCAGTCCGTGTGCCCAGTTCAACGTACCGGCCACCACTTCGCGCGCGACGGAGGTATCGACCAAAACCGGCACGTTGTCTTCGTCGCGCCAGGTGTAACTCGACTGCGCGGCGCTCATGTTGGTGAAGTGGTATTTGCCGAAAGCCTTGATCGAGACCGCGACCATGTTGGCATCAGTGGCCATCACCGGATTGCCTTCGGGCAGTTCCGGGCGCTCCGGCGGCGCAGGCGCTGCGCCCGGCACCTGGTATTGCTCGGGCCAGATCCCCCAATCCAGTTTCACCGCGCGCGGCGCTCCCACCGTCGGATGCATCACGTGCAGCATGACCAGTGCTTTTTGCGTGTCATACTTTTCGGGTTCGGGTGTGCCCGGCGGCGGAATTTCCGTGCGCTCAAAAGAGACTTCGACCTCTTTGAGCAGCGGCGGCACGTTCACGCCGTCCACCGCGATCCTGTTCACGCCGGCAATTTTCTGTGCGATCTGTTCGCGAAAGGACGCGTATTCATCCAGGCGCAAAAACCCCGGCTCGCGCAACGTGATGCCCAGCGCCTGCTGCAGCAACGGCAACCACGTGTAGAGTCGATAGGAAACGCCTTCGGCTTCGATCCGAACCGTGAGGCTCGTGTGCCGCGCGTCGGCATGGCCGAACGCCGCCTCGGGCAAAACCATGCCCGCCGTCAGCAGGACCGATATCCATAAAGCACCGACACGCAAAGTCATTGGAAGGATCAGAATAGCGTCCCGCCTGTTCGCCAGCGGCCCGGGTGCAATTCCACCACCGCTTGCCCGTTGAACCCCGACCTTAAACAATACGCAAAAGACACCCGGAGAGCCCCTTGGGCGCACCCATGACACGCACCTCCCCCCTGCTGATTCCCATGATTCTTCTCGCCCTGGCCGGCACCATGACGCTTCGGGCCGCCGAACCGCCCGCCCGACCCAATCTCGTGCTGATCATGTGCGACGACATGGGCTTTTCAGACATCGGCTGCTACGGCGGCGAAGTGCAGACGCCGAATCTCGATCGCCTCGCCGCCGAAGGCATGCGCTTCACGCAATTCTACAACAACGCCAAATGCACCACGACGCGCGCGTCGATCCTCACCGGTCTTTATCCGCGGCGCGACAAAGGCGATGGCGGCCTGCTGCGCAACAACATGGTCACGCTGGGCGAAGCCTTGGGCGCGACGGGCTATCGCACGGCGCTGATGGGCAAATGGCATCTGGGCCACAACGATCAGACCCATCCGTTCAAGCGCGGCTTTGATCGTTACTACGGTCTGCTCGACGGCTGCAGCAATTTCTTCAATCCGAATCAGCCCGATCCGCAATACAAGGGCGGCCGCACGCGTGTGTTCGGCCAGGATGATCGGTACATCACGGAATTTCCGAAAGACTTCTACACCACCGATGCATTCACCGATCACGCGATTGCCGCCGTGAACACCTTCGCGGCTGAGCGCAAGCCGTTCATGCTGCACCTGTGCTACACCGCGCCGCATTATCCGCTGCACGCCAAGCCTGAAGACATCGCAAAATACCGCGGCAAATTCAAAATGGGTTGGGAGGCCATGCGCGAGCAGCGCTACCAGCGCCAGATTGAAATGGGCCTGATCGATCCAAAAACCTGGCCGCTGTCCGGGCGCGACTCGCGCGCTTATGACTGGGATAAATCCGATCATGACTTCGAAGATCATCGCATGGCCGTCTATGCGGCGATGATCGATTCGATGGATCAGAACATCGGCCGCCTCATGACGGCGCTCAAAGATGCGGGCGTCGCCGACAACACGCTCGTGCTGTTTCTTTCGGACAACGGCGGTTGTTCCGAAGAACCCGGCGGGCGCGATCCGCAGCAGCGCACGCCGGGTCCCGGCAATGATTACGTGGCCGTGGGTCCTGCCTGGGGCTGGGCGCAGAATGCGCCGTTCAAGCGTTACAAGAGTTGGGCACACGAAGGCGGCATCACCACGCCGTTGATCGCATGGTGGCCCGGCAAGGTTCCGGCAAAAAGCTGGTGCCGCGAACCGGCGCACATCATCGACATCATGCCGACGTTTCTCGAAATCGCCGGTGGTGCCTATCCCGAAAAACACAACGGCCAGACGATTCTGCCGGTGGAAGGTGCCTCCATGACCGCCCTGCTCAAAGGCGGCTCGCGTGATGCGGCCGACCTGTATGCCTGGGAATGGTCGGGCAATCGCGCGCTGCGATCGGGCAAGTGGAAAGTCGTCTGGGATAAAGGCCCCAAACAGTGGGAGCTGTACGACCTGGAAGCGGATCGAACCGAAACGAAGGATTTATCCGCAGAACATCCGGATCGCACACAGGCCATGGCCGAAGCCTGGTTCGCCTGGGCACAGAAAACCGGCGCACCGGGCGACCGTTCAAACAAGAAGAAAAACTAAGCAGATCGATACGTCGCTGCAGGCGATGTCGCGATCCGGCATAGCATGGTGCCATGAGCGATGCACACCACTTCGGCGCCACCGGCGATGGACAAACCGACGATACCGAGGCGATCCGCCACGCGCTGAGCGAAGGCGATGGCCTGTTGCGCTTCGCGCGCGGTACGTATCGCATCACCTCCACCCTCGAGATCGACCTCGATAAAACCAACCGCATCGGCCTGGATGGTTCGGCAGGCACGGCCAAGATCGTCATGGCCGGTCCTGGCCCGGCATTTCGCTTCACAGGCACACACCTCAAGGGCAGTGCGCATCCGCCGAGTTTCGAGCCGCGTGTGTGGTCTGATCAGCGCCTGCCCACCGTACTCAATCTCGAAATCGAAGGCGCTCACCCCGAAGCCGACGGCATCGAAGCGCTGGGCACGATGCAGTCGACGTTCGAAGGCGTGGCGCTGTGCAGCCTGCGCCACGGCATCCGCCTCACGCAGCGCGCCCGCAATGTGATCATCAGCCACTGTCACATCTATGACAACACGGGCATCGGTATCTTTCTCGACGGCGTGAATCTGCACCAGATCAACATCGTCGGCAGCCACATCAGCTACAATCGGCTCGGCGGCATTCGCATCGAGCGTTCGGAGATCCGCAACCTGCAGATCACCGGCAATGACATCGAATACAACAACCATCGCGCGCACGACACCGACCCGGAACCCACCGCTGAAATCTGGGTCGACACCACCGCGCCCGGCGCTACCGTCAACGAAGTGACCATTGCCTCGAATACGATTCAGGCCACGCTCTCGCCCGGCGGTTGCAACATCCGCATTTTGGAATCGCTCGATGCGGCAACGACTTGGCGCGATGGCGGACAGCGCCCGCCGGGACTGTGGGCCATCAGCGGGAACATCATCGGCTCGCAAGAAAACAACGTGCATCTGACCGGCTGTCACGGCGTGACGCTTTCGGGCAATTGCATTTACTCGTGCGGACATCGCAATCTGCTCGTGGAGCGTTCGAGTCAGATTCTGGTCACCGGTTGTCTTTTCCGGCGCCACACTCAGGAGGCGCATGCGGGTGTGCGCTTCGTGGATTCGGTCGACGGCGTGATCACCGGTTGCCAACTCAGCGATGAAACCGAAACCGGACAAGCGTCCGGCGCATCGCTGCTCGAACTGGAGCGATGCGAACGTTTCACGATTTCGGGCTGTCAGATCCGCAACGGCGTGCCCTACGGCCTGCATGCCGTGGCGGCCCGCCACGTGAGCGTGACCGGCTGCACGATTCTGGAAAATCGTCCTGAATTCGCCGGCAAAGCCGCCGTGCGATTCACCGGCGCCGGCCACGCTAACCTCTTGGCTCACAACACACTGAAGGGCAAAGTCACCACCGATCTGGCACCGGATTCCGCCGTGCAAGCATCCGACAATCTTCTGGATTGATCCCGAACCCCGAAAGCACGCAAGCGTATCAATCCCGTTGCCGACCGAGGCTCGCGCCTCTAGACTGCCGTCCGTCCGCTAAAGATTCCTCCCAACCGCATTGCCCGAACACGGGCCCCTCTTGGAGATTTCATCATGCGTTTTCTGTTTGCAACCGCTGTGGTCGCGCTGTGTGCGATGGCCTTAACTGTCACCGCCGCCGAAAAAGGCAAGAAGAAAGAGAAAGCAGGCTCACCCGTGCTGTCACACAAAATGAAGAACCTCGATGGCAAAGAAGTCGACCTTGCCAGCTATCAGGGCAAAGTCGTGCTGATGGTGAACGTGGCCAGCAAGTGTGGCAAAACACCGCAATACAAGGGCCTGCAGGAGTTGCACGACAAATACGCCTCGGCCGGTCTGGCGATTCTCGGCTTTCCCTGCAATCAGTTCGGTGGACAAGAGCCCGGCTCCGCAGACGACATCAAGCAGTTCTGCGATCAGAAATACGGCGTGAAGTTCGATCTGTTTTCAAAGATCGATGTCAATGGCGATGATGCCGCCCCGCTTTACAAGTATCTGACCTCGAAGGATCTGCCCGTGAAGGATCAGGGGCCGATCAAATGGAACTTCGAAAAGTTCCTCATCGATCGCAGCGGCAATGTGGTGGCGCGTTACCGCTCCGGGGACAAACCTGAAGATTTCGAGAAAGACGTCGTGGCCGCGCTGAAGCAGAAATAAGCGGTCGGATCCATGACTTGGATTTAAAAACGTCGGGCTGAAAGGCCCGGCGTTTTTTTTATTTCAACGGCGTGATCACGATATTGCGATACGCGACGGGGCCTTCATTGCCCTGCAGATACAGCGGTCCGGTCGGATGCTCCTCGCCCGTCAGACAGCCGTAGCCGGACTCCGAGACTTCGGCATTTTCGTGAATCACTTTGCCGTTGAGGATCACTTTTTCGAAGACGGCGTTTTGGGTCTTTTTGCCTTCGGCATCGAAGCGCGGAGCGCGAAACGTAATCTCGAATTTTTGCCACTGCCCGGCGGGATTCATCGCCTGCATCTTCGGGGGATGCACGCGCGAAATCGCGCCGAAATCCATCAGGCCCGGTTTGCTTTTGCTGTTGCCGGTGTCGTCGGCAATCTGCACTTCATATTCGCCCATCAAAAAGATGCCGCCATTTGAGGCCGTGGGAATCATCGCCTCGACGATCACATGCACATCGCTGAAGTTCCGTTCGGTGTAGAGACACGTGCTTTTCTCGCCATCAGGCACCACCAGCTCGGTGCCGCCGGCTTCGGCGTGCATGCGCGTGGGATTTTTTTCGTCCACGCGGGCCGTGCCCACCGCCCATCGATTCGGCCGCTCGACGTCATCGTGCTTCCAGCCGGTCAGATCCTTGCCGTTGATCGGCCGATAGGTTTCATCGGCATGCAGAAGCCTGCCACCGCCGCACTCAAGATCGCGGCGAAACACAGGATTCGGGCCAGAGATCGTGGCGTGAATGACATCATGAGAGTCCTTTTCGGGGCGTCTGATCATAAAGACCGGATCTTCCGGCGTCAGGTCTATACTAGGTTCTGTCTGACGGCTCGCGCGTGGGTCCAGAGGCGTCTGTGTTTTCTGACTTCAACCCGCATGACTTCCCCCCCTTCCCCTGCAACATTGATGCCCGCGGAAAAGCCAGTGCGCCTGCTCTGGGTGCGCTGTGTGCTTTGGCGGCCCTGGGCGTCTTGCTGGCAATCATCCTGGGCTGGCTGATCAATCCCTGGTGGTGGGCCTTGTTCGCAGCATCGGCCGGCTTTTCGGCATTGGGCTTTTATGAAGGCCGCAAGGGCTGGTGCGTGGTCCGCGCGATGGGTATTCGCACGCCGGTTTAGAACGCAACGCCTCTGGTACAATTCGTTTTTACGCCACGCATGAGGTGATGCCATGCCCTTTCGTTTTTTATCGCTTGTTGTTCTGCTATGCGTCAGCCCGCTGCTTCAGGCCGCTGACGTCGTGGCCGAAGCGCTCAAGACACAGCGCCCGCTGATCTCCGCCATCGTGCATCCCGAACTCGAAAAAGTGCCACCGCCGTGGACGCACTACAAAGGCCGGGAAGTGGCGCAGACCATGCACTGGCAGGGTGCCCCCTGGCTGTGGCGCGAAACGCGCGAAAAAGAAGAGAACGTCACGCGCCTGCTGGATGAACTCAAACTCAAAGCCGGCATGACGGTCTGCGACCTGGGCGCCGGCAGCGGCTATCACGCCATCCGGATCGGCGAAAGGGTCAAACCCGATGGGCGTGTGATCGCCGTGGATATCCAGGAAAAAATGCTCGAACTGCTCAAGACGCGCGCCGATCGCGCGGGTGTGGATAACATTCTGCGCGTCATGGGGCAGTTTCACACGGCTCACCTTCCCAAAGACTCCTGCGATCTGATTCTGATGGTGGATGTCTATCACGAAGTTTCCCATCCGGATCACATTCTGCGTCATACACGTGACGCTCTGAAAAAAGACGGCGTCATCGCGCTGGTGGAATTTCGCGCCGAAGATGATGGCGTGCCCATCAAGCCCTTGCACAAAATGTCTAAAAAACAAGCCGTCGCCGAATTCGAAGAAAACGGCTTGAAACTCGTCCGTTCTTACGATGAATTGCCCTGGCAGCATCTTCTGTTTTTTGCTCGCGACGAAGATTGGACGGCGCGCGAGCCCCTGCAGCAAGCCCCGTGAGTGATTCCGCCGCTTCATCACCGCGCCGTTTTCCCATGACGCCCTGGGTGCTGTGGGTGTTGTTCTTTTTCGGCGGTTGGCTCCTGTTTCTCTTCACGCATCAGGCGTGGGCAGATGTGGTGGCGCACTGGCCGATTGCGCTGTCCATGCTCTTCGGATCTTACGTGGCCGGCTCCACGCCAATGGGGGGCGGCACGGTGGGCTTCCCCGTGCTGGTGATGTTGCTCGGCGAAGCGCCTTCGCTCGGGCGCGACTTCAGTTTTGCGATTCAATCGATCGGCATGACCAGCGCTTCGATCTACATCGTGTGTCGCCGTCTTCCGCTTGCCGTCCGCATGCTGACCTGGGCCATGGTCGGCGCACTGATCGGCACGCCGCTGGGGATTGCACTGCTGGATGACCGTGTGCCGGATCTGCTGGTGAAAATTCGCCTGCTTCGTCCA
>CALOAZ010000012.1:0-20305 GCA_942491355.1 uncultured Phycisphaeraceae bacterium | reverse complement strand
CAAAAAATGGCCTAGGACACCACTTTCACGGTGTATTACGGGTTTCAATCCCGTTGGGTACTCAAAAACCGCCGGATTGCCCGGCGGCTCATGCGCTTGCTCACGATGACGCATGAACGAAACGCTGCGACCTACCTTGCACGATCCGGCAACGTCAGACTGTAACACTCGGCCACTTTTTGCCAAAATAGGTTCGGCGATGGTGCCAGCTCCAAGATAATCTCGCACTTGCCCGCGCCGTGCTCTGCGTCATTCAGTTGGATGATGGCAGCCCAGTGCTTCGGCTCATCTCTCAAACAAAGGCAGCAACGTACTATTACTGTTGAGCTGTCGCAGATATGACGGGCAGGCGACAGGACGGGCTCGAACCATTCCGGCAAGCAATGCCCTCAATTTTGCCGGGTACAAGTTTCGTGCGTAATCCTGAAGTGAAGCGCGTCGCGCACGTTCGGGGAGCTGTCTTCCATGTCACAGTCATGCGACGCAGCATAAAGCGAAGCCACTCGCACAATGTCTCTTCGGAACCACCGATTTGCTTTCACCTTGGATAGCGCACAACCATGTCCCAATTTCATGCGCGAATTGGTGCCAGCCGCGCCCGGGCGCCCCCCCTGCCTACGCACGCGAACGGCCCCTTCGGGCCGCGGCCGTAACACGTGATGGGGCCGCACTTTTGCCGGCCACCCACCGGATCTTGCTCCCTGGGGGAAGTACGGCCACGTGGCGGTGTCGTCCATACAGTTACTGTCGCCCCAGTCCCCCCCGGCAGCACCCTTTGACTTTCAGCGGGTTCGGGTTCCGCGTTTAATCCTGACCCGACACCATCGTCGCAAAGACGAAAGATCAGACACAGTGAAAAATGGCGACCGACACCGCTCCCTGCAGAGCGCTTGCGTCGGTCTAGGTTCTGTGATAACCCATAGATTTCACCACGCACACGGCGTCTCACCATGAGTGCCGCCCTTATCCACAGTACTCAGGCGATCTCCCGCCCATATTTGCTGGATCAACGCGAAAGACCGACTCCAGTACGAGAATCGATGTCTGTACAGCAGACAAAAAAATGCCGCTGCACCAATCGCGGCCGCTCCAACAGGCCGCAGATCAATCACTGTCCAGATTCCGGTGTCTCGGTCGACACCATAACAGCATAAAAGATGATCTGTCCCAACGTCAACGTGAGTGGGTCGTACGACGCGTGTATCCCGCAGTGCAATGTGCAATCCCAATGACAAGCGGCACACAATGTCAGCACATCACCGAAACCAATTCCATTCGGGCCCCACCCCGCCAACAACACCGCGCTCCACATGCGTCGATCGCACCCCAAGAGAGGCACATGTGCGCATTTTTCACAGTAGTCGTTGAAGATCGGTGCAAAACACCAGAAACAACTCCCGTGATGATGCCGTTGTTTGTCGAAGAGGTCCCGCCAGCCCGGGTACGTCTGAAGCAGATGTTGCCGGTGAGGACTAACTTGTCACGGCACCCATCCCGAGACTTGGCCATGCCATCGACGGGCAAAAGCCGCAAAAGCCACGCCGCCGCCACCGCCGCTACCGTAAAGGTAGGGCAAAACCCATCACCGAATAGGACCCGACGCCCTTCACGCCGTGAAAGTCCAGCCCCGAGGGCCACGCAGAGCAGGCAAAACATGAGTGTCGGGTGGCAAGATCCACATCCACATTGGTTCACCAATTGAGAATACGATTTCAAGAGACTACAATTGATTTCACCTTTAAATATAACATATTACGAATACTTGCTCTTCGAGCCACTAAATGCCACTCGTAACCGAACAGACTTCTTCATCGCGCGGCCTCAGGAAGACGCTCCGACCTCCAATCGGGGATTCGGCCGCCAAAATCGGCCTGGCCTCATCCTGCCTCGAACGCGCGAAGCGTTCGAAAGAAGGCGTGGCTTTTTCACGCGCCGGCCGATCCGGCGGCCATGGGCATCGGCCCGCAGGCGATGATCACCGTTACCCCCAAGCAAAACGCGGCGGGGATCACTGAACGCATCCGCGAAGACATGCCCGAAGTGACCAGTTTTTTCCACGTGTCAGGCCTGATGCTCACGTGGTCGCTCGCGACGCGTCGAACACGCCAGGTGGGCTACGAAGCCTTCAAAACCTGAAATCGATCACACCGAAACCGAACACCGGCGACGCTTCCATCTGGCCCAAGCACCGGATGCCGCAGGTCAACGACTCGACGCGACTGCCCAACTCGACCACGTCGCGTGGCACCTGTTCACACCCATGGCGTTCATCTCACGCGCGATGAAGAACTCGTTGACTACCGACAATGCCAACGGTTTTTTTTTTTTTTTTTTTTTTTTTTTTTTTTTTTTTTTTTTTTTTTTTTTTTTTGAGATATATCTTGGTGTACGTACACGGCCACACAGTGCCTACTGATGCCGCCATCCGACAGCAGCCGAGTCTCACTCCACACGTTCGGTTTACCTAATACCGGCCATCGAACTGCGCTTAGCGCCTTTGCGCTCAATACTACGGCCATTCGAACAAGTGCTCTATTCCGATGCGGGTGCCACGGTGACCGAAGTCGCTTTCAAAATGGCGGTGGGATACTGTTCTATCAAAAATAGCCGAATGCCACGTTTTCCAAGGTGTGCATCACGGGCATATATCGGCGCGATGAGCACGTGGGTTACAGCTGGTTTTCCATCGTCCGTTCCCCAAACTTTGACTTTCCAAACCAAATGATTTCTGGCACTTCGATTCGATGCACGAAGAAATGCAATTCATGCCATACACTCCAAAGTGCAAGTGTACTCTTGAAGATCCCGCGCATGTCGTGCGCGACCATGACTGACGTTTCGAAAAGAGCCTTGAAGGAAGGGGGCGACACGCGTCGAACCACTTGCGAGCGCGGCGGGCATGGTGATGCACTCATCGGGTTATTCGGCGGGCTGCCTTGTACGGCGTGCCGTTGATCGCCGATGAGACCGGCTTCGGGCGCGCACCGCTGCCTGCCTGCGAACACGAACTGGTCGAGCCTGACATTTCAGCCATAAGCCTATCGTTGCCGCTGGCCGCCACGCTGGCGCGGCTGCGTCTTCGAAGGCGACTGGTATCGCCGTATCACGGGCACACTACCGGTAAACCCCGTTACGGCTTCATTGATCTGCTGGAGCCGCGACCCGAAATGCGAACAGCCCAACTAGCGGCCGAGCATCTCGCTCGGGCGCGGCTGACCGCATGCGCGATGCGTAGCGATTCAACGCCGTAATGGATGTCCGCTGTGCCGCAAAATCTCATGGTCGGCATCGAACCACGTTCCGACTCACCAACACCGAATAAGGTGATTTCGGCGAAACCGCCCATCCCCGGTGCACGCGCATTGGCAGGCCCAGCGCGTTGCCCGCCGATTACAAGGCGTGATCATCGCCCTCTTGGGCACGTGATCATTCTGATGCCGCCCCTGTCGATCACGCCATCGCTGATCGATCAACTGAGCACTGGCCACCGTCATCCAGGGATCGTCACACGCTCTCGTGCGATGTGATGACACAAAAATGCCTGCCGGATTTGCGATCCGACGGGATGCTCATGATGACTTGAAAAGCTCAGCCGACTTCATGGCCGCGGCCAAGTTCCCCACTGGTACTGCGCGCATGATGGGATCGACTCCGCCGTCCTCGCCGCGTCGCAGCACGCGCTTGCCGCTGATGAACACGGGTTCTCACCTTCGCGGTTACTCATCGAGATCCACATGACCGGCGGCTTCATGCGTTGCAAAAACCGACATCGGCTTGATCCGCAGATCGCCGTTGAGATTGTTGAAGACGCGCGCATCGAAACAGCCCCAGACGTGGTACTCGGGTCGGTGCGTATCGGCATGTTTGCGACTGATGATGATGTTCGTGAAGCTCCATACCTGCGTGCACGGCAGTTTCCGATGGACCAGCATCCGGCACTGACAATTTTCAAAGATCGGCATTCGAGTTTTCGCGGCCTGATCAGCGCTCTCGTAAGCTCCGCATGCGTACTCTGAAGTGTTGACGTCGTCGCCCTTAGCTCGATCAACGGTTACATGCACCGGCATTCTTGCTCTCGGCCAGCAATCGCACAATACGCGTATTTGGGGTGTGCGGCGGCTGCGCTTGGAGCGACGAAAGTATCCCAATCTTCTTTGGCGACAGTTCATGAATCTGCTTCGATGCAGCACGCGATCACCGAAGATCGGATGCACAACAGGAGTACGAATCGGCCCACCGATCGATGTGAATTGTCGGCACCACCCTTGAGCACCATGTCACCACCGAGATGACCGGCGTGATACACGCCATAAGCAGCTTGTCCCACTCGAATGATCGCCACCATCGCCGCCACGACGCCGGCAGCAGCGATCGCCACGTTCTGGATTGGACGATCACCAGCTGTGGTCACGGCGAAGCGGAATGCACGTCCACCTTCACAGCTGACGACGCTCATCAAGCACACGTGTACACAGTACCTGCGTCATGAAATCTGTCAAATGTTCAGCGTACTGTCTGCGATCCGCAAACCGTCGACATTTTGTGAGACTTTCCGGTGGTGCCGCCCACCGAAAAACGATCCATCAATGCGGGTTGCCGTGGGCGCACCGATCCGCCATGGTGTAAAAACCTTGAATCATTCCGCGTGGGCCCGCTACAGTACTCCACAGCAAACGTCGCCTTGCGGGGTGTCGACCCGCTACGTACCTCACCGACCGTCCACAACGATCCCGCATGCTGTACACCTGCGTCCATGTCCGTGTACAGTTCGAACACGTGGCCGATCCATCGCCGTTACCACCTAGGTCTTGGCTCGGTGCAAGAGCTCGCAGTGATCTGACATCGCTCGCCGAGCCGATCCGTGTGTTCCTCCTCTATGATGGTCAGTACACGTGTCGACGCCCACAGCAACCGAACACTATCCGACGTGGCGTACCGCGGGAACCCTGGATGGTCGAATGCGTCGCGCTGTCTCGCGAATTGCTTGCCGACTTTTGGTTGAATCCCATGCCGATCGATGGCTTTGACGGTATGCCACGTTCGGAGATGCAAGCGCGGGGCGTCTTGCGCCTACCGTTCGAAGAAGCCGCCACTTAAGGTCTCGAGGCAAGTTTCTGATCACTTTCACCACTGCTCATGTCGATGCACTTCCGAATCAAGTCCACGAAGTTCCGAATCGATGTGTACACGCACTCCCGTCATGCGAACTGGAATTCCCGCTGCTATCGATGAGCGGTCAGCGCAGCGCATCACCGATCGGTGCGATCGCCAATGGTGGTATGCGGTGATCGACGCGGCAAAGACCCGTTACGCGCCACTGCACGGCAGTGCATCGGTACGCGCCATTGGCACGCCCCATCTCGGCTGCGCTGCTCATCGCCGCGCCCACCACGAGCATGAACGCGGTGATTTCAAAGTCGGTTCGAACGGCTTTAAGAAATCATTGCGTCACGACAACCCTTATCTCCGGATCGGACACCTCACCCCCGAATCCACCGAGCTCGTGCCGCGTACCGTCACCGCCGCTTGCGGCATGGATGCGGTACTCACGCAACCGATCGAATGTCTCACCACGTGCCTCACCCCATCGATGCTCCGGCATATCAAAATCTCGAAGCGGCACGTACACCTTTTAGCGCCCGCCATGACGCGCGCACGCGCAAAATTTCGCGGCCGGTCACGCCGCATTTTTGGCAGCATGCTTGCTCCATGCCGCAACTCGGGTGTGGTGCACGGTCTCTCGGACCGGCGCATGGGTTCCGGATTTTTGCGCCGTACGGTTGCTCCGCGACATCCGCCGCCGCCACGCGCGCGTCAACATCGACTGGCTGCTGAATACGATCCGCACAGCACCAGGCTTTCCACATCAACGACTGCTGGCGATGCGACGCTCGACGCTACCGGATGCCGTCACGCTACTCCAACAGCTGATGCTCAGTTCGTTCGACACGCAGTGGCCCGGTTCATGGCTTCGAAGCATAACTCCGCAAAGCCAAGTCCTACGACACCATCACGCAACTCTTGACGTCGGACCGCATGCGGCTCGCTAGACTGCGCGCCAGGATTCTATCCGCGATAACATTCCGTCCAAAGCTCGTACATACGCTGATCACCTCTTAACGCGGTCGTCTTTCTTCTTGAAATTTTTTGCTGACGCAGCAGTCCTGAAGCGTGATTCGCTGCACTTTGTTCATACCTACAGTTCGAGCATATGTGAACACGCCGCACAATGGCAGTGGGCAAGTATGGGATCACGCCGAAATTTCATGTATGCTCCTTCACGGCCCTTTGCATGTGATCGGCAACCTGTTGTTTTTATGGATTCCTGGCGACAACGTCGAAGCTCATCGCGGCCGGCCACGGGCTGCTAATTTTTTATCTGACGGCTGGTCTCGCGGCAGGTGTCGTATACGGGCGCGGGAGCACCGCCAGCCGACCGTGTCGCCCGGGCAAGATCGCCGGCGTGCCAGCGCTTACTTTTGTCCTATCCCGCGCATCTATCCCGCCGTCGATTTTTCTGGCCGGTGTTTTTCGAATTGCCGGCCATCGTTCGGTGATGTGGCTTATTGTGCAATACTGGCTATGCAGCCGCACTGCCGAACCCACGTTCGTGGGTTCGGCCAGTGCGGCTACGCCGCCGAGGTATTGCACGTAAAGCCACATCGCCAGGAAAACGATGGCCGGCAATTCGAAAAACACCGGCCAGAAGAAAATCGGCAGCAGGATCAGAATGCGCGCCTTGGGATAGAACAAAAAGTAAGCGCCCAGCACGCCGGCGATCGCGCCCGAGGCGCCCACGGTCGGCACGGTGGATCCCGGCGCCGAGACCACATGCACGACACCTGCCGCGAGACCAGCCATCAGATAAAAAATCAAATAGCGGCCGTGGCCGACGCGGTCTTCGACGTTGTCGCCGAAGATCCATAAAAACAACAGGTTGCCGATCACATGCAAAGGGTAGCCGTGAAGAAACATGCATGAGAACCACGGCGTGATCCCTTCGAGCGAAAACAGATAGCGCCACTGCCATTGTCCCGACGTGTTCACATAATGCTCGGGCACCAGGCCGTAAGTATGAACAAAGTGCAGCAGATCACGCTCGGATTGCTGCATCAGCAAAATTTCAAAGAAGAAGACGACCGCGTTAAGGGCGATCAGCGTGTAGTTCACCCACGGCAGGCTTTTGGACGGAATGTTATCGCGGATGGGGATCACGGCGCATCAGTCTAGCGAGCCGCATGCGATCCGGCTGATCAAGAGTTGCGTGATGGTGTCATGGGACAGCTTTGCAGGAGTTGTCTTTCAAGCCGCCCGATTGAACCAGGCCCGCTGCGTGATCGGCTTTGATGCCGAACAGGCTGAGCATCGGCATCTCCAGTTGGAGTGTCCACGTCTCAAGCTGATCGATTAGCGTGTCGGTGGCATCGGTGCCTTCGAGCGTCGCATCGCCGAAAAGCCGTCCCAGTCGTTGATATTTGGAAAGCGCAGTGCTGTGCGGATCGTATTCTTGCAGCCAGTCGATGTTGGCGCGCGTGGCGGCGGCCAGCAGTGTGCCGCAGACGGCACCGTGCGGCGCATCGAACATGCCGCCGATCGGCCCTGCGAGACCGTGCACCACACCCAGGCCGGCATGGGCCAGCGTGACGCCCGAACAAAATGCGGCGTAGGCCATTTGGCCGCGGGCCGCTAGATCGCGTGCGCCGTCATGGCAGGCGCGCCAAAGATTGGCCGATGCCGCTTCGAGGCCTGACCATGCCAGGGCATCGGTCATGGGTGTGGCACGTGGTGAGACATACGATTCGATCAGTTGCGTGAGTGCATCCATGCCGCAAGCGGCGGTGACGGCGCGCGGGCAACTCAGATGTAGTTCGGGGTCGAGGATGATCCGATCCGGAATAAAGTTGTCGTGACGCAATGATTTCTTAAAGCCGTTCGGGCCGACTTCTGAAATCACCGCGTTCTTCGAGGCTTCGGCGCCGGTTCCCGCCGTGGTGGGCACGGCGATGAACGGCACTTTGCAGCCGGGATGGGTTTGCGTGCCGATGCCCTCAAGGAAATCGCGTACCGATACTTTGCCATGCAATGGCAGCATGGCTGAGATGGCTTTGCCTGCATCGATCGCCGCGCCACCACCGATGGCGATCACGCAATCGATCGAGCGATGCGCATGCGCCCTGACCGCTTCATCGATATCAGCGGGTGCCGGTTCGCGCGTGATGGGGTGCGTGGCCACATCGATTCGGAACTTCGTGAACTGATTCAGAAGTGCATCGGCATGAGGCGAATCGGTGAAAGATCGCTGGCCGGTGATCAGAAGCACGCGCGGACCATAAGTGGCGGCTATTTCAGGCAGCCGGGCAAGACGCCCCGCGCCCATCTCCAGACGTGGCATACAAAAATCAAAGCCATCGATCGGCATGGGGTTCAACCAAAAGTCGGCAGAAGCAATTCATGCCGGACGGCGCGGCGCGGTTCGGCCATCCAGGGTTCCACTTCGGTACGCCACGTCAGATAGTGTTCGGTTTGCTTGTGGGCGTCGGCATCGGCTTGTGTGCGATAAGCTTCATAGAGGAGGAACACGCAGGGATCGGCTTCGGCTTGAGCGATGTCGAATCGCAGATTGCCGAGCTCTTGCACCGAGCCAAGATGATTTCGTGTGGTGGCGGCGATGAAGTCGGCCACGTGTTCAGCCTTCACGCGGACATGGACGCAGGTGAGCAGCATGGGTGCCTTTCTGGATCGTTGTGGACGGTCGGTGAGGTTTTGCATGCTAAAACAGCGGGTCGGCACCCACAAGGCGACGTTTGCTGTGGGGTAAGAGGTCTCTATACTGGCGGGCCCGCGCCGGGCACCGGTTCGCGGAATTCAGGTTTTTACGAGAGAGGATTGTTTTCCATGGCGGATCTGATTGCACCCCACGGCGGCACGTTGGTGGATCGTTTTGTTGAAGCGCTGGACGCCGAAGGTCTCACAAAAGTTCCGGTGAGTGCGGCAGATCTGTCGACGGTTTACCGGATCGCAGACGGTACGCTGAGCCCGCTGACGGGTTTCATGACGCAGGCGCAGTATCAGCGTGTGCTTGATGAAAACGTCGTCGAAGCCAATGGCAAGAAGTGGGCATGGACCATTCCACTTTCGCTGCCGGTGACCGCCGCGCAGGCGCAGTCGTTGAAGACCGGTCAGAGCGTGGCGTTGACCAATGCTGCCGGCAAGGTCGTGGCGACGATGGATGTGGAATCGATCTTCGAGTGGGACAAGCCCGCTTACATCAAGGGCGTGTATCGCACCGATCGCACCGATCATCCCGGTGGTGACATGGTGCTCAAGAATGATGCCGACAATTCACATCTGATCGGTGGGCCGATTCGCGTACTCGATCCCGGTGCGCATCCGATCTTCGGTGATCGCGTGCTGCGTCCGAAGCAGATTCGCGAACTGATCGCCAAGAAAGGTTGGGATGCCGTCGTCGCTTTCCAGACGCGCAACCCGCTGCACCGCGCACACGAATACGCGCTGGTATACGGTCTCGAGGTGTTGCTGGCCGAAGGCAAGAATGCCGGTGCCGTGCTCAACCCGTTGATCGGCGAAACCAAGGGCGACGACGTCAACGCCGAAGTGCGCATGCAAACTTACGAGCGCCTGATCAAGAGCCGCGAAATGGGTGACGGCGATTCGAATGCCGATCTTTGGAAGAAAATCGGTGGCTCGGTGCCGGATCGCGTGATTCTGCTCGGCCTCGACATCAAAATGTTCTACGGCGGTCCATCCGAAGCCGTGATGCACGCGATTTATCGCCAGAACATGGGCTTCACGAACATCATCATCGGTCGCAAGCATGCCGATGCGCCGTATGCCGACGGTACCGCGATCTGGGGTGATTTCGATGCGCAGGAGATTTTCAACAATCTCAACGGCGATCTGCGGATCAAGCCGGTGAATGTCGGTTTTGCGGCTTACTATGAAGCCGCCGGTCGTGTGGATCTGATGAGCAACCACGAAGGTGAAAAACCCGTGTTCATCAGCGGCAAGGAAGTGCGTGCTACATTGCAGAAGGGCGAGCAGGTCGATCCCCGCATCATGCGCCCGAGCACCAGTGAAATTTTGGCCGCAGCCATGAAAGTCGGCTGAGCTTTTTCAAGTCATCATGAGCGCCCGTCGGATCGCAAATCCGGCGGGCGTTTTTTGTGTCATCACATCACGCAGGCGTGGTGACCGATTCAATCCCCTGGATGACGGTGTGTGCCAGTTGATCGATCAGCGATGGCGTGATCGACAGAGGCGGCATCAGAATGATCACATTGCCCAAAGGGCGAATGATCACGCCTTGTAATCGGCAGGCGGCGCAGACTTCGTGGGCAATGCGCCGTGCACCGGGGATGGCGGTTTCGCCGAAGTCACCGCCTTGTTCGGTGTTGGGTGTTGAATCGGAGGAAGACATCAATTCGATGCCGACCATGAGGCCGCGCTGGCGGACATCCGTTACGGCGTTGAATCGCTGCACATCGCGCAACGGATTCAGCGCGCGGGCGAGATGCTCGGCCTTGGATTGAATTTGTTCGCATTTCGGATCGCGCTCCAGCAGATCCAATGAAGCCATGGCTGCGGCGCAACCCAGGGGGTTGCCGGTGTAGGTGTGCCCGTGATACAGCGTGCGATGTTCATGCCAGTCGCCTTCGAAGGCCGCAGCGATTTCGCGCGCGCAAAGCGTGGCAGCCAGCGGCAGATAGCCGCCGGTAAGGCCTTTGCCCAAGCACAGAATGTCGGGCTCGACCGATTCGTGTTCGCAGGCGAACAGACGGCCGGTGCGCCCGAAGCCGGTCGCGACTTCATCGGCGATCAGCAGCACGCCGTATTGCCGAGCGAGTTTTGCCGCACCCGCCAGATAGCCCGGTGGGTGCATCACCATGCCCGCCGCGCCCTGCACAAGTGGTTCGACGACCAGTGCGGCCAGCGTGTCGCCCCCTTCCTTCAAAATCTTTTCAAGGGCAATCAGTGCATGGTCGCGCACGGCATTGGTATGCGCGGGATCTTCAAGAGCCCATGTGCGCACGGGTGTATGGCATGGTTGCCGCGCGACGGCACCGTGCATCGGATCGGGTGCCGGAATCGTTTTGGTTTGGAAAGTCAGAGTTTGAAACGGACGATGGAAGGTTTCGCTGTAACCCACACTCATCGCGCCGGCCGTATCGCCGTGATACGCACCTTGGAGTGAAAGCAAAACGTGGCGATTCGGCTGGCCGCGATGGAACCAGTATCCCACCGCCATTTTGAAAGCGACTTCGGTCGCCGTGGCACCCGCATCGGAATAAAACACTTGTTCGAGGTGGCCGGGTGTGATGGCGCAAAGGCGCGCCGCCAGTTCGATGGCCGGTGCGTGCGACAAACCGAGCAGTGTGGAATGTGCCACGCGATCGAGCTGCTGTCGGATGGCGGCATCGATTTCAGGCACGTGGTGGCCATGTACGTTGCACCAAAGACTCGAAACGCCGTCGAGATAACGTTTGCCCTTCGTGTCGATGAGCCAGCAACCGTTGGCGCTGTCGATGATCAACGGTTCTTCGTCGCGCCATTGGCGCATGGGTGTGAACGGGTGCCACACGTGAGCATGGTCGAGTTGGGCGAGTCGCGTCGAGTCGTTCATGCCGACCCCCGTTCTGCGGCATCCGATTGCTTGGGCCAGATGGGCGATCGCCGGTGTTCGAAGATCAGGGCGGTTTCGATGTGATCGATTTCAGGTTTTTGAAAACCTTCGTAGCCCACCTGGCGCAGGTGTTCGACGTCGCGAGCGACCACGTGAACCAGAAAATCCTCGACCCCTGACACGTGGAAAAACTGAATCACTTCGGGCATGGCCAGAAGTGATTCGCGGATGCGTTCGAGTCGATCCTGCGCCGCGTTTTGCTTGAGGCGCACGGTGATCATCGCCTGCAGGCCGATGCCCATGGCCGCCGGATCGACATCGGCATGAAAACCCAAAAGCACACCTTCGGCTTTCAGACGCTTCACGCGTTCGAGGCAGGATGAGGGGGCCAGGCCGATTTTGTCGGCCAGGTCCTTGTTGGAAATCCGGGCGTCTTCCTGAAGGGCCCGCACGATGGCGAAGTCTGTTCGGTTGAGTGGCATTTGGATGGCTCGAAAACAAAGAATATTCGTAATATATGTTATATTTAAGAATGAAATCAATATTAATATGAATCTCTTGAAATCATATTCGAAATATGGCTCAATTAGTGAACCAATGTGGATATGGATCTTGCCATGCGCCGCCCGACACTCATGTTTTTGCTGCTGCTCTGCGTGGCCCTCTGGGGCTGGACTTTCACCGGCGTGAAGGGCGCGATCGGGTCCTATTCGGTGATGGGTTTTTTGGCCCTGCGCTTTGCGGTGGCGGCGGTGGCGCTCGGCGTGGCTTTTGCGGCTTTTGCCCGTCGATGGCATGGCCCGAGTCTCGGGATGGGTGCCGTGATGGGATTGGTCCTCACCAGCAGCTATCTGCTTCAGACGTACGGGCTGGCGCAGACCTCTTCGACAAACAACGGCATCATCACGGGGTTGTTTCTGGTGTTTACGCCGATCTTCAACGGCCTACTGTTCGGCGTGCGCACACGTGCGATCTCTTGGGGTGCGATCGGCGCAAGTTTTATGGGCCTGGTGTTGTTGGCAGGGCAGGGCCCGAATGGAATTAATTTCGGTGATGTGCTGACGGTGTGTGCCGCGGCGTCATTGGGATTGCACATTGCACTGCAGGATCGATACGCACGTCATTACGACCCACTCACGTTGACGTTGGGACAGATTCTTACGGCAGCAGCGATCTTTATGCTGTTATGGTTGTCGACCGAGACACCCACTATGCCTGCCCCGGAAGTCTGGACGGTGATTCTGATCTGCGGCCTGTTTGCGACGGCCGCCGCCTTTTTTGTGCAGATTCTGGTGCAGCGGCATTTGTCTGCTGTGCAGACGGCATCGATTCTCATGCTGGAGTCGGTCTTTGCAGCGTTGATCGCTTTCATATGGGCGGGAGATCGCCTGAGCGGTGTGCAATGGATGGGGGCGGCACTCATGGTGGGCGCCGTGTGCGTGGTGGAAATCTATGGGTCGTTACATCGCAAGGGTCCTCTGGGGCCGACGCGTATCGTAGGGATCGTGCCTTCGAAGTAGGGCATACCGCAGGGAGCGATTGATGATTCGCCATTTTTCACTGTGTCTGATGCTCGTCTTTGCGACGATGGTGTCGGGTCAGGACAAAGCGCCGGAGCCCGAACCGCTGAAGATCAAGTTGCTGCCGGGGGATTGGGGCGACGGCAGCTCAAAGGATTTTCAGCGCATTGTGGACGACACCGCCACGCATTTGTGGCCGTACTTCCCAGGGCACAAGATCGATCCGATTGAAGTGGCTTACGGCAAAGACGGCCCCATCACGTATTACGGCCGCAGCCCGGAAGGGGCCATTCGCGTGCGGCTGAATGTGCAGGGGGCGCATTGGGCGCAACTGGCTTTTCAATTCGCACATGAATTGGGACATGTGTTGTGCAACTATCAAAAAGGTGAAAACGCAAATCAGTGGTTCGAAGAGACATTGTGCGAAGTGGCTTCGCTTTATGCTTTGCGTCGCATGACTGTGACATGGAAGACGGCTCCCCCCTTTGAACGTGCGCGATCTTTCGCGCCTTCGCTTCAGGATTACGCACAAGAACGCATCAACGCGGCAAAATTACCTGAGGGCGTTGCTTTGCCGGAATGGTTCGAAGCCAATCGCAATCGCCTGCGCAATCCTTATCTGCGACAGCTCAACAATATCGTGGCACTGCAGTTGCTGCCTTTGTTTGAAGATGAGCCGAAGCACTGGGCTGCCATCATCCAACTGAATGACGCAAAGCACGGCGCGGAGCAGTCTTTTGAAGATTATCTTGGAGACTGGCACCATCACGTGCCCGCCGAACACAAACCTTTTGTGGCAAAAGTGGCCGAGTGTTTTGGTCTGACGTTGCCGGATCGTGCAAATTAGGTCCCGCAGCGATTTCGTTCATACGTCATCGTGAGCAAAGGCATGAAAAAACCGCCGGGCAATCCGGCGGTTTTTGAAGTACCCCCAACGGGATTTGAACCCGTGTCTCCACCGTGAAAGGGTGGTGTCCTAGGCCAGCCTAGACGATAGGGGCGATTTTCTGAGTCGAGCATTGTAGCGATGCCGGCGCGGGGATCAACGTGGGGTAAAATCAGGCCTTTCCCGCCCTAAAGAGGTCTGGACATGTATGCCATTGAAGTTCATCGATTCGGCGGGCCCGAAGTGCTGGAACGGGTGGAATCGCCCACGCCAGAACCGGGTCCGGGCGAAGTGGTGGTGCGTCTGTTGTCGATCGGCATGAACCACGCGGACCTGATGCAGCGCGCGATGGCCGATACAAGGCTTCGTCAGGTGAGCCGCCGTTTTCGCCGGGGCTCGAAGGGGGTGGCATCATCGAGGCCGTCGGTTCGGGCGTTTCATCCCGCGCAATCGGTGATCGTGTTTCATTGGGGCTCGGTGTGCCGGTTGCGCTGATGCGCGGGCCGTATCGTTCGCATTACCTCTGTCGCGCCGAACAAACGGTGATTGTTCCGGAGGGTGTGCCGGATCACATGCTCGGTGCGATGTGGCTGGCGTATCTCACGGCGTGGGGTTGTCTGATCTGGCGACAGCAATTGTCAGCGGGCCAAAGCGTGCTGATTCCTGCGGCGAGCAAGTGCGCGGTGGGGGATTGCGTGCAGCGCAGGTGGTGAAACAACACGGTGGGATCGCCATCGGTACCACGACTTCACCCGACAAGCTGGATCGACTGTCCGCGATGGATGAAGCGCCTTTCGATCACCTGTTCTGCACGCAGGAGCCGGCGTGGCATAAGAAGGTCAAGGCCGCGACGGACGGGCGCGGTGTGGATGTGATTTTTGATCCGGTGGCGGCGGGCGATTTTCTATCGAAAGAAATTCGTTTGCTGGCGCCCGGAGGCACGCTTTGGATTTACGGCCTTTTGGGCGAGCCAGGTGTGGTCGATGTCACGCCGTTGATTCTTAAACGCGCCACGCTGCGCGGCTGGCTCAATAACGAACTGACGGATGACGCAAAGGCATTGGCTCTCGGATACGAACACGTGCTGTCGCATCTGGCGGATGGACGCTACCGCATGCCTGTGGCAGCGACTTTTGCATTGCACGATGCCCGGTCGGCGCACGTGGCACTGATGGCCGGTCGACATATCGGCAAGATGATTCTGGTGCCGGACATGGCCTGAGCATTTCCGGATTGGAGCAGGCGCCGGGTTTCCGTTAGCTTGACGCCTCGTTCCGGCATCGCGGACAGACCGGAATACAGGGAGCTGCGCCATCATGGCTGCAAAAAACCAAGCCGATCCATGCCTGCTGGTGATCTTCGGGGCTTCGGGCGATCTCACCAGCGCAAATTGATTCCGGCGCTGTACGAACTGCATCTCGAAAATCAGTTGCCCGAACGATTCGCGATTCTGGGTGTGAGTCGATCGGAGATGGCCGACGCGGTGTTTCGTGAGCGGATGGCGACTTGGTGCGCCAAAAATCGCGGGCATACAGACGAAGCCTGGTCGGCGTTCCAGGCGAAATTGTTCTATCACGCGGCGGATGCCGTGACCGCCGAGGGAATGCATTCGCTCAAACAGCGCATCGGAGCGCTGCGCAGTACATGCAATACGGGTCAGAATCTTTTGCTGTATCTGTCGCTGATGCCGCAGTTGTATGATCCGGTGATCCAGCAAATCGGCGCTTCGGGCCTGGTGACCGAAGGCAAGAACTGGTGCAGCCTGGATCGTGCCAATATTCCGTGGCAGCGCGTGATTGTCGAAAAGCCATTCGGTCACGATCTGGCATCGGCTTCTCACTTGAATCGCGTACTCGGCCGTGTGTTCGATGACGACGCGATCTATTGCATCGATCACTATCTCGGGAAAGAAACGGTACAGAATCTTTTGGTATTTCGATTCGCGAATGCGATTTTCGAGCCATTGTGGAACCGGCAATACATCGATCACGTGCAGATCGCGGCGCTTGAAAAAGTGGGCGTCGAAGGCCGCGGCGCGTATTTCGATCAAGCCGGCGCAATGCGCGACATGATTCAATCACATCTGCTGCAGTTAATGGCCGCCGTGGCGATGGAGCCGCCGAACAGTTTTAAGGCAGCCGATATGCGCACCGAGCAGCGCAAGGCGCTCGAGGCGGTGCGCATGATTCGAGCGCACGAAGTGGCCGATATCGCCATGCGCGGCCAGTATGAGCCGGGCGAGGTGGATGGCGCGGCGAAGCCCGGCTACTTGCAGGAAAAAGGTGTGGATCCGGCTTCGAATACCGAATCGTATGCGGCGTTGAAACTCTCTATCGATAACTGGCGATGGCAGGGCGTGCCGTTTTATTTGCGCACCGGCAAGGCGATCAAGAAGAAGCTCACACAGATCGTGCTGTACTTCAAGCCGACGCCGCACTGTCTTTTTAATCAGCCCGGCGGCGATTGTGATTACCGCCTCGCGCCCAATCGTCTGGTGATCAACGTGCAGCCCGATGAGGGCATCAGCCTGCGATTCGAAGGCAAGGTGCCGGGTCAGGATCTGCGCATTCAATCGGCGATCATGGATTTCGATTACGTGCAGCAGTTCGGCGGCAGCATTCCCGAGGCTTATGCGCATCTGCTCCAAGATGCGATGCGCGGCGATCAATCGCTCTTCAAGGATCGCCATGAAATTGAAGCAGCCTGGCGCATCGTCACACCGGTGTTGGATCACTGGAAGATGAATCCCGGTTCCAGCATGCAGAGTTATCCGATGGGGTCATGGGGGCCGAATGCCGCCGAAAGGTTGTTCGCGGGGCATGGTCACTGGCATAATCCCGAAGGCCAGCTCACCCGTTATCTCAAGAAGGCACCTCAGACATGATCGATTTCGCCGAGCCACGTGACGATTCTCCGAACAAGGTCGCAGCGCTGAGGGCCACGATCGGCTTGCGCGGCCGACGTGTCATTCTGCCCACGGTCGATGCTCTGGTGGATCGCATGGCTTCAGATCTCGTGTCGATCGCGCACCGTCGTGCGGGAGCGGCCGGTGTGTTTCATCTGGCGCTGTCCGGAGGCTCCACGCCGCAGGCGCTGTATCAGCGCATGATCATTGATCCGCGGTATCGGGCATTTCCCTGGTCGCGCACCCACCTCTGGCTGGTGGATGATCGCTGTGTGGATTTCGACGATGAGCGTTCAAATTTCAAGATGGTGCGCGAGCTGATCGTGGATCATGTGGATATGGATGAAGATCACGTGCATCCGATGCGCGCACTCGAAGCGGGCGGCGACCGACACTACGAAGAGCAATTGCATCGCGCGCTGCATGACGAGGGCGTGGGGGGGCGCATGGACATGGTGCTTCTGGGGATGGGGGCCGATGCGCATACGGCTTCGCTGTTTCCCGCCACACCGGCCTTGGACGAACAGGAACGCTGGGTGGTTTTCAACGATGGCGAGTCGGTGGCGGCGCCACGGCCTCGGATGACGATGACGTATCCGCTGATCAATGGCGCTCGCAACATTGCGGTGCTTGTGACAGGCGTGACCAAGCATCCGACGATTCAACATGTGTCAGCCATCGGGCATGCCGAGCGCACGCGAGATCACATCCAGAAGATGCCCGTGACGGGGGTGATTCCCACGCACGAGGCCACCGACATGGTGTGGTATTTGGACGAAGCAGCCGCGCTGGGGATCACCCCGGCAGAGTGATGGTTGTGATGATGCAAGCACCCCGAGCCGGGTCGGGCTCGGAGTGGGGTTGGGGATTGAGATAAAGCGTGAAACTTAGACCGGAAGGGTGGCAGGTGCCTTTGCCCATTTCCCAACCGTCTCGGATTCCGAAAGGCATTCGGGTGAGACTGCATGAAATCGTTGTGCGCCGGTGGCCACAAGACGAGTAGGGTTTGCCCCAACCAGGTCTTGTCTGACGGCTCCTGCTGGCGTCGATCGTGGTGGATTCGCCGTGTCGGCGTCGGTCTCCATCGCCATATCACTGCGGATATGGCTGCTTCGACCTCCTTGCCACAACAAACCCACGACGATCTTTGGCCGACGCGAGAGCCGTCAGACAAGACCAAAAAAACCCCCGACGCGCAGAAGCCGGTCGGGGGTTTTGATGTCGCAGAGGCGAAAGGGGCCTATCGCGGATCAATGATGATCGTGCTTGGCCGCTTTCTTTTCCTTGATCTCGGAGATCAAGGCATCGGTCGTCAGCAGCAGACCGGAGATCGAGGCAGCGTTCTGCAAAGCGGAGCGCTCGACCTTGGTCGGCACGAGGATGCCCATCTTGATCATGTCGCCATAGGTGCCTTTGAGAGCGTTGAAGCCGAAGCTGTTATCGCTCGATTCTTCAACTTTCTGGGCCACCACCGAGCCGTCGAGGCCGGCGTTTGCAGCGATCTGCTTGATCGGTGCAGACACAGCGCGACGCACGATGTCGACGCCGACTTTCTCATCGCCTTCGAGTTCCTTGGCGAGCTTGTCGAGCACTTTGCGTGCGCGAAGCACGGCCACGCCACCGCCGGGAAGGATGCCTTCCTGAACAGCTGCACGGCAGGCGTGCACGGCGTCTTCGACGCGACCCTTTTTCTCTTTCATTTCAGCTTCGGTTGCGGCGCCGACGTGAATCTGAGCCACACCGCCCGAGAGCTTGGCCAGGCGTTCCTGGAGTTTCTCGCGATCGTAATCGCTGGTGGTGGATTCGATTTCACGCTTGAGGGCTTCGATGCGGCCCTTGATGTCGGCCGACTTGCCCGAGCCCTCGATGACCGTCGTGGTGTCTTTGTCGACGGTGACTTTCTTGGCGCGACCGAGCTGATTGAGCTCGATCTTCTCAAGATCGATGCCCAATTCTTCCATGACCGCCGTACCGCCGGTGAGTGTGGCGATGTCCTGCAGCATGGCCTTGCGACGATCGCCGAAGCCCGGTGCCTTCACGGCGGTGACTTTCAGCGTGCCACGGAGTTTGTTGATCACGAGCATCGCAAGGGCTTCGCCTTCGACGTCTTCAGCGATGATCAGCAGGCCCTTGCCGCTTTCGGCGACCTTGCCGAGCACGGGGATCAGATCCTTCGCGCTGCTGAGCTTCTTTTCGTGAATCAAAATGTAAGCGTCTTCGAGGCTCGCAGTCATGTCCGACGTATCGGTGACGAAGTGAGGCGAAAGGTAGCCGTTATCAAACTGCATGCCTTCGACGAGTTCGACATGGGTGTCGAGTGTCGAGCCTTCTTCGACGGTGATCACGCCGTCATTGCCGACTTTTTCCATCGCGGTGGCGATGATCTTGCCGATTTCAGCATCCTGGTTGGCCGAGCACGTGCCGACCTGGGCGATTTCCTGCGTGGAGGAAACCTTCTTCGACATCTTGCCGAGCTGTTCGCTGATCGCCTCGACGGCCTTTTCAATGCCGCGCTTGATGGCGTTGGCATTGGCACCGGCGGTGACATTCTTGAGGCCTTCGTCGTAGATGGCTTCGGCGTACACCGTGGCGGTGGTGGTACCGTCGCCGGCAGCATTCGAAGTCTTGCTGGCGACTTCCTTCACCATCTGGGCTCCCATATTTTCATAGGGATCTTCCAGTTCGATTTCATTGGCGACGGTCACGCCGTCTTTGGTGACGGTCGGTGAGCCGAAGCTCTTTTCGAGTACGACAACGCGACCGGAAGGTCCGAGCGTTACTTTCACGGCATGGGCCAGTTTCTGGACGCCGCGCCGAATGGCTTCGCGCGCTTCGGCATCAAATACGATCTGCTTGGCAGCCATGGCTATCTCCTCGTGGCTGAATATGGACTTAAGGGATTGATCGTGTCTCAGCCGACAATGGCGAGCACGTCATCTTCATTGATGATCAGCAGTTCCTGATCACCGATCTTCACTTCAGTACCGCCCCACTTCGAAAGCAGGATGGTGTCGTTTTTCGTGACTTGAAGTTCCGTGCGCTTGCCGGACTTCTCATTGATCTTGCCTTCGCCGACTTCGATCACTTTGGCCTGCTGAGGCTTTTCAGTGCTGTCGGGGAGGTAGATGCCGCTGGCGGTCTGCTTCTCGGCTTCGAGACGCTTGACCAGAATTTTGTCGCCCAGGGGCTTGACCTTCATCGTCGTGACTCCTCATTCTCGGCCCCGTCGGTGGGGCGTTCGGGTGCATTGGGTTTGTCTTGATCAAATGCTTGCGACCCACCACGGGTCGATGTCTTGCTTCGGTCAGTCTGTCGCTGGCCAGTGTCCGCCGTAATGTCGCTGGATCAGGCGC
>CALOAZ010000011.1:0-8833 GCA_942491355.1 uncultured Phycisphaeraceae bacterium | reverse complement strand
GGAGCTGTCGGGAAATCACGCAAATGGGTGATTCGTCCCCGGTTGATGTCGGTCAACGGTGTGGCCAACGTGGCCGTATGGGGGCAAGTGCGACAAGCAATTCAAAATAGTGGCGGATCCGGATACCTGATTGCCCACGGTGCCACACTCGACGACATCATCAACGCCGCCAGCCGCGCCACTGCGATCAACACCGGCGGATTCGTCGACACCCCGAACCAGCGCTTGCCATCGAACAAAAGCAATCCGTTCAGACCGTCGATGACCTCGCTCAATCGCTGGCGCTTTTTCGCAAGGGTACCCCCGTCCGACTGGGGCAACTGGCCGATGTTCAAATCGGATCACCTCCGGCCATCGGCGATGCCGTGATCAATGACGGTCCGGGACTTCTTTTGATCGTGGAGAAAAGCCCATGGGCCAACACACTCGATGTGACACGCGGTGTTGAAACCGCGATCGAAGCCATGCGCCCCGGCTTAAAAGACATGGTCATCGACTCGACGATCTTCCGACCGGCCACTTTCATTGAAATGGCCTTGCACAACCTTCAGAAGGCCATGCTGATCGGATGCATTCTGGTCGTCATCGTCCTCACGTTGTTTCTGTTCAACTGGCGGGCGGCACTGATCAGCGCCGTCGCCATTCCGCTGTCCATGCTCTCGGCCATCTATGTGCTTTATTTTTACGGCAAAACCATCGATACCATGGCGCTTGCGGGACTGGTCATCGCGTTGGGATCGGTCGTCGACGACGCCATCATCGACGTGGAAAACATCACGCGCAGACTCCGCCTCAACCGCGATAATCCAAATCCCGCATCTGCCTTCAAGGTGGTCCTCGATGCCTCGCTGGAAGTGCGCAGCGCCATCGTTTATGCCAGCCTGATTGTCATCCTGGTTTTCGTGCCCGTGTTTTTCCTGGACGGTCTTTCCGGATCGTTCTTCAGACCGCTGGCCACGACGTACATGCTTTCGATTCTGGCCTCGATGGGCGTGGCGCTGACCGTCACACCCGCCATGTGCCTGATTCTGCTGGGCCGCAACACGCGACTCACCGGGAAGACCCATGGCTGCCGCGACTGATCATGGTCTTTATGTCCGAATACTTCCACCCATCATGCAGCATCCCAAATCGGTGATGGCGCTGATTGTCATTGCGATTTCAAGCGCATGCGCCGCCATCCCGTACATGGGCGATGAATTTCTGCCCCGGTTCAAGGAATACGACTTTTTGATGCACTGGGTTGAAAAGCCCGGCACCTCGCTTCAGGCCATGCGGAGAATCACCGTCAGCGTCAGCAAGGAATTGCGCGCGATTCCCGGCGTGCGCGACAGTTTCGGGTCGCATATCGGCCGCGCCGAAGTGGCCGACGAAGTGGTCGGACCGAACTTCACTGAATTGTGGATCAGCATGGATCCCAAGGCTGATTACGACAAAACACTGTCGACCGTCACCGAGACCGTGGAAGGATACCCCGGCCTGTATCGTGACGTGTTGACCTATCTCAGAGAGCGTGTCAAAGGAAGTGAACTGACCGGTTCGGGCGGCGCGATCGTGGTTCAGGTATTCGGCGATGATGTTCAAAGCTTCGCGGTGCAAGCCCACGCGATTGCCGATCAGATCAAAGACATCGAGGGGGTCTCGAATCTCGAAGTCGAACATCAGGAACGGGTGCCCCAGATTCAGATCGAACTCAATGCCGAAAAGGCATCGCAATTCGGCCTCGATGCCCACCAGATCGGCAAAGACATCAGCGCCATGCTCAGAGGACTCAAGGTCGGTGAAATTTACACCGGCCAGCGTTCTTACGATGTCACGCTCTGGGGATCACCCGAAACCCAGACCGACATCAACGCGCTGCGCAAGTCCCCATCAGCACACCTTCGAGGCGGATGCCCGTCTCGGCGATGTGGCCGATGTCACCATCGCACCTGCGCCCAACATCATCAAACGCGAAAATGCCTCACGACGCATTGACATCAAATGCAATGCCAACGGTCGTGACCTGGGAAGCGTCGCCCGCGATATAGAACATCGCGTCCGCGCCATGCCTTTCGAGCAAGGCTATTACCCGCAATTTCTTGGTGAATACGCAGAAACTCAGGCCGCCCGAAAAAAACTGCTGGCCCTTTCAGCTCTGGCCCTGATGGGCATTCTGCTGCTGCTCTACACCCAACCCCAGACTTCCAGGCAGCATGGCTTGTCGCGATGGTTTTCCTCACGCTGCCGTTCGCATTGATCGGAGGCATCATCGCCGTGTTTCTGGGCGGCGGCATTCTGTCTCTCGGATCGCTCATCGGCTTCGTCGCAATTCTCGGCATCGCGACGCGTAACGGCATCATGCTGGTCAGCCATTACCGGCATCTGCAACTCCATGAAAATCTGCCGCTGAACCACCAGACCATTCTGCGTGGATCGCGCGAGCGCCTGGCTCCCATTCTCATGACCGCGCTGACCACTGCCCTGGCAGTGCTGCCGCTGGTGATCGCCGGCAATGCCTCAGGGCAGGAAATCGAATACCCCATGGCCGCCGTGATTCTCGGCGGCCTGATCACTTCGACGATTCTCAATTTGCTGTTTGTGCCGCCGCTGTACCTGTGGGCAGCAAAACGGTACCTCGAAGCACCTGCTTCAAACCCGACCCCGTGACAAGCGATCACCTTGTCGACCTGGGTTCAAAGATTCGATCCGGCTTATTCAGCCGTGTTGATCCGTTGCATTAACCTTTACCCAGTACCCACGTCGTCATTGCCCGGCTGCTCTGAACGATGGTGGTCTTGATCGGTTCGAGCAACTTTGCGCCGAGTCGGTCGGTGAGTTCTAAAAGCATCGGCTCATCGACCAGATAGCGCCGCGAGCCGTCGGGAATATCGCACACGCGGCCATCGACGACCTCCACCTTGTCTTCAATGCCGATATTTGAAGCCAGTCGACACAAAAATAGACCGCCGGGTTTCACGGCGCGCCAGCAGGCATCGAGCATGGCCAGAAACGCCGTGTCGCTTTTCGCAAAGTGCAGCACGGCGATGGTGATGACCAGATCAAATGATTCAGCAGGGGCCGACAAGCCTTCGAGCGATTCGACGCGGAACTGATCGACGTTCATCTCGGGCCTGATCTGCATCGCCAATCGCCGAGCTTTGGCGATGGCTTCTGCGTCGGCATCGATGCCGTGAACATCGAAACCAGCCTTGAGCAGATAGTGGCAATTGCGCCCCGCATGGCAGCCGACATCCAGCACCCGCCCCCCCGCCGGGACACGCCCCTTGAGAAGCTGATCAAACAGGTAGATGTCGATCGTGCCGAATTGATCTTGAAGTGTGTCGGGGTTTGGCATGATGGACGCCATTCTACACGACCATCGGCAGATACTCTTAGAGAAAGTTTTCGCATCGACTCATTCACTGCATCCTGAGACTACGCCGCAAGCGAATTTCATTTGCCACGATTGATTACAGTGGGATCGTAATAGACATTACCTAAAACCTTGTCCATATCGAAGAGCTTGTCGTAGCTCCCATCAAAACGTGCGTGGATCGGCAGACAACTTAAAAAATAATTACGAAAAACAGCGGGACTTCCGTTGAAGATTTTAACAGCGCTGCCGGGCATGAATACTTCCTGCTCCCCGGTGTGGCCTTGTATATAGGCGACTTGAGTGGGAGCTCGATCGCCGGTGCAAATAAAGTAATTGCCGACAATCTTTGGCTCTTTAGATTCCGACTGCTTGCCAGCGTAAATACCCAACACTGAATTCATATGGAGATAGCGGTAACCTTTTTTATCTGCCTGAGGATCACCGAAATTAAAGTGAAAAACATTATCCTGAATGCGACCTGAAACGATCCGAAAATCTGCCTTGCCCGTTGCATGCCAGACTGAACCGGCTGGACGCAGACAACCGATCATGGTGATTTCAGTTTTGCCATTGGAAGAAACGGCCTGAAAAATGGGTGTGCCCCGACCGAACGGGCCTTCGGACATGACGTCTTTTGTCGGCAGGAAGACCGAACCCTCAAATGTCGCCTTGCCGTACACGCGGGCTCCCGAGAGGGTCACGCGATGAAATTTCGGGCCGTGCTTGAAGGCCTCAATGTCGAGCAAATAATTGCCGGTCCCCACACCGACCGCCATGCTTGGATAGCGGAAATTTTCAATGCGACAATTGTAGATGTTCGGCTGGGTGTCGCGTGCGATCATGAGCAGACAATCTTCAGTGTTTCGGTTAGCCAATATGCTCAGATCATGTAGGTAGGATTGTGAACCACCGAACCAACTCACGTAATACGTGTCGCTGGTTTTATTTCGCTCAGTTTTGTTGTCAACGGTGACGGTCATATCCGACAGTTCGTGATAACCTAAGGGTCCGATCGTTAACCCGCCGGTGTTGCCCAAGACGAGCGTGGTACGATCCCGGCTCAGCCCGCGAAGCCAGACGCCTTCTGAAACAATCGGAAAACCTTCATCCAACAAAAATCGTCCCTCGCCCAGTAACACCGTGTCACCGGGCCGAGCGGCCTCCATAGCCTCTTTCACCGAGGCATGCGTGGCACGGGCATCGTTGCCGACGGTCAGCGTACGGCGACCTGAAGCAGGCGGCCCGCGGTGTTTGATCACTTCTCCGAATTCGCGGCGGACGATGGTCATCGGAATCGAGAAATCCTGCTTGCCAATGCCGAAGGTGTTGATACCAATCACACGACCTTGCTCGTCAATCAAAGGCCCACCACTGTTGCCATGGTCAATCTTGGCGTCGTGATTAAGACTGGCCAGATGGCCATTTTCATCGCGGTGCAGCGCGGCAATATCACCGCTGTGAAGCACAAGCTCCGGCCCATGGGCGTTGCCGAAATTCAGTGCTTTGGGAAAACCCAGAGAACGCACTTTCATACCTTGCTTCAATTGCGCCATGTCCTGATCGTTGGCCAAGAGGGCTGTGGGCAGGGGCACTCGGGGATAGACGCGCAACAGGGCCAGATCCGTGGTGACATTTGGATGATGGGTGGCCAACACAGTGGCATCCAGCTGTAGTGAATGCTCGGTGCCACTGGCCAGCCGCACAGTGGTTTGATGCAGAACCAGTACACGGCGATTTTGGATGGGCGTCCGATCGGTAGCCGGTTCATCGGTCTCAATGTCCAGACTCATCACTGACTGGACGACATGTGCATTGGTCAGAATCAAACCCTCATCGGCAATGACAAAACCCGTACCTGTAAAACGCGCCAATTGCGCATCTTCAGGGTTCAGTATGTTGACCGGGCGATACGTGGATTGAATGAAGACCGTAGCGTTCCGAGCTTGCTCCAGACCATCGGCCGCTGAAAGCGATACACAGAATATCGCCAGCAGAAAGACGAAGCCCCAGACAGAAATGTGCGGCATTCTGTTCGCCGTCATGATGAATCTCCAGAGGTGTCGTTGAGCCCGTGATTTAAGATCTGGTGGATGATTACGCTCGATCCATATGATGGATGTATTTATTAATCGAGCTATCAGACACCCACCCATCCCCCCACCAGTCTAATCCCCCCAACTCCGCCTTCACACACCCAATTCTCGACCCCCGAACCATCTTGCCCGATAGCTTAGACTGCCCCCCGTCTTCAAAGCCCCACCCACCTTCAAGCCGATGACATAAGTTGGCCTTTTCTTATCCAAGGATCGATCCATGCATCTGCCCCCGAATCCGCATTACACGATCACCGCACGCCTCGACTGCCCGCATGCGCCGGGGTGGATGACCAAGATCGATTCGGCGGTCTCGGCCGTGGGATGCACCATCGGGGCCATCGATCTGGTGCGGATCGAAAACGGTCACAGCCTGCGCGATTACACCATCGAGTGCGGCTCGACCGAACATGCCGACGCGGTGGTCAAGGCCCTCAATCTGATCGAAGGCCTCAAGGTCGTTTCGGCTTCGGACAACACCTTTCGCATGCACCTGGGCGGCAAGCTCGAAATCCGACCGCGCATCCGCCTGCAGACGCGCGCCGAACTGTCGATGGCTTACACGCCGGGCGTGGCCCGCGTGTGCCAGGCCATCGCCGCCAATCCCGATGATTCTTTCAAGCTGACGAGTCGCAAAAACACGGTGGCCGTCATTTCGGACGGCAGCGCCGTACTGGGTCTCGGCAACATCGGTCCAGAAGCCGCCATGCCCGTCATGGAAGGCAAGGCGATGCTCTTCAAGGAATTCGGCGGCGTGGATGCGTTTCCCCTCTGCGTGGCCAGTCAGGATACCGATGAGATCGTGCGCTTCTGCGAGATGGTCGCCCCCACGTTCGGCGGCATCAATCTCGAAGACATCTCCGCACCGCGCTGCGTCGAGATCGAACGCCGACTGACCGCCTCGCTCGACATTCCGGTCTTTCACGACGACCAGCACGGCACGGCCATCGTGGTGCTTGCGGCACTCATCAACGCTCTGAAAGTTGTCGGCAAAGAAGCCAAAAACATTCGCGCGGTCATCGCCGGTGCCGGCGCGGCAGGTTCAGCTTGCGCACGGTCGCTGATGGCTTACGGCGTGACCGATACGGTCGTCTGCGATCGCGCCGGCGCGATCCATGCCGGGCGCGAATATCCGGGCAATCCGGTCAAAACCGAAATCGCCGAACGCTCCAACCCGCAAGGGCTCACCGGCACACTCGCCGAAGTCCTCAAAGGCGCCGATGTGTTCATCGGTGTTTCGGCGCCCAATCTCATCGGGCGCGATGAAGTATTGACCATGGCCAAAAAACCGATCGTATTCGCCCTGAGCAATCCCGATCCCGAAGTCGCGCCCGACAAGATTCAAGATATCGCCGCCGTCATCGGCACCGGTCGCAGCGACAAGCCCAACCAGATCAATAACGTGTTGGCATTTCCCGGTATCTTCCGTGGCGCGCTCGACGCCCGCGTGCGTGAAATCAACACGCCCATGAAACAGGCTGCGGCACGGGCCATCGCCGCCATCGTCCAAGACCATGAAATCGCCGAAGACTACATCGTGCCCAGCATCTTTGACCGGCGCGTGACCGATGCCGTGGCTGAAGCCACCATGGCCGCCGCCGAAGCCTCGGGCGTGGCCCGACGCCGGGCCACGGAACGCAGCGAGCCGCAGTAAGAGCCAATTGCCCGCAAGAATTCAGCCTGAATGGTGAATCCGGTTCTGCAAGCACATTTCGAAGCAACCGCCTAAAATGGCCCGTTCAAAGAACTGGTCATGATCCACAACGACGCTGACAATCCGAACTACGACGTGGTGATCACCGGCGGCGCCCTGGCTGGCGCTTCTGCGGCCATCCTGCTCAAACGCGAGCAGCCCAACCTGCGCGTGCTGATCATCGAACGCAGCCCGGCCTTTCGGCGTCGCGTGGGCGAAGCCACCGTTGAAATCAGCGGCTATTTTCTGACGCGCGTGCTCGGACTGACGCAGTACCTGAATCAGAACCACCTGATCAAACAAGGATTCCGATTCTGGATGGCCGACGATCAGACCCGCGAACTGGGTGACTGCTCTGAAATCGGCGCCAAGTACCAGACGCGCGTGCCTTCGTTTTTGATCGACCGCGCTGAACTCGATGAAGAAGTGCTGCGCCGCGCCGAAGCGCTGGGCGTGGAAGTCTGGCGACCGGCACAAGTCCAAAGCATCGTTCTCCTCGAAGGCGGCATGCAGACGCTGCAAGTGCGACGCGGTGGACGCGGCGCCGAGCCGACCATGCTGCGCTCGCGCTGGGTCATCGACGCCTCAGGCGTGGCTGCACACCTGGCTCGTCAGAACCAGTGGGTCAGGCCCAATATCGATCACCCCACCACCGCCGTCTGGGCACGGTGGACCGGCGTGGGCGACTGGGATGACCCGAAACTCGCCGAGCGCTATCCGGACTGGAATCGTAATTTCTTCGGCATTCGCGGCACCGCCACCAATCACTTCATGGGCGATGGCTGGTGGGCGTGGTTCATCCGCCTCAAAAACGGCGATGTCAGCATCGGCGTACTCTACGACCAGCGCCTGGTCGACTGGTCCACCGAAGAACATGGCCTGGCCGCTCAACTCAAAACGTTTATCAGTCGTCATCCTGCCGCGAAGCACATGCTCGAACATGCCACAGTGGTGGAAAACGACGTTCACCTGCGGCGCAATCTGGCGTGGGTGTCTGACGTGTTTGCCGGTGACGGCTTCGCGCTGGTCAGCGATGCCGCAGGATTTCTGGATCCATTTTATTCACCGGGCCTCGACTGGCTAACTTTCACCGTCTCGGCCTCCACGCGATTGATTCTCGACAGCTATCAAAAGCCCGATCTGTTGAAACAGAAGATCGAGCAGCACAATGCCGGATTCAGTCGCGCGTATGAAGGACTGGTTCCTCGCACTTTACAAAGACAAATACACCTACCTCGGTGATTTCGACCTGCTCAAAACCGCATTCCGTCTGGATCTGGGTTTGTATTACATGGGCGTGGTCACGCAGCCATACTGGCGCGGGCCGCGATCGCTCGAAATGCCCATGTTCTCCGAAAAAGTATCGCGCCCTTTTGCCTGGCTGATGCGCACATACAACCGGCGCTTGGCTGCGATGGCCATGAACCGGCGCCGGCGCGGCACGTTCGGTCGGCGCAATCACGGCAAGCGATTTCACTTTGCAGGCTACGGCCTGACACCGATGTCGGCACTCACCACCGTGCGCGCCGCCATGGGCTGGTTTTATCTCGAATTGACCGAAGGCTGGCGCAGTTGGGGCAAACCTCGTCGACCTTCCCACCGAAAAAACCGAAGCCGCGCACCGACGCCCATGGCGACTGATCACGCGATGGTACCGACCCAAGAACCCATGCCCGCCGCGCGATCCTG
>CALOAZ010000010.1:0-19710 GCA_942491355.1 uncultured Phycisphaeraceae bacterium | reverse complement strand
CAGGCCTTTGACCTGAAAGGACAGCCATCCACACCGGTCGGATCTGCATCGCGCCAACGATCAGTAAGCGGCACATCCAGACCGCGCAGCGCCCATGCGATTTCCAGACCCGTGGCATACAAGCGATGACCATACGACTCAAAATGGCAACAGCGACCGCTGAGTTCGCACACCGGCGACTTCGCTTCGATCTCAGACTTCAATCGCGCGTACAAATCCTGAATGGCGTGTTCGATCGCCGGATCGCGCACGGCACGCATCCAATTCGACCAAAGTGCAGCGTTATCTTCAGGAAGGTGTGGCATCACGAAGCACGCGAATTTTTTCGATGGGATAAAACTGGCCGTGCTGCTCATCCAGACCGCGTGTCATTCCCGGACACGTGCTGGATGACGAACGATAGGCCTTTTCCGACCGCAGGTTTTCAGGCCAGAAAGGCCATGTCCGACATTGGGCCGGGCGCACTTCATAAATCGAGCAACCCGCCTTTTTGGTCTTGGGATCGAATACCAGAAACACGCAATCCTGACCGCGCGGCGAAGGCACTTCGGCCAGCGTCCAACGGTTGAATTTCTTCTGCGCATAGCGCTTTCGAAATTCAGATTCGCTCACACCTAGATGGGCCGCCATGGCTTTTGATTCAGCACTGTCATACCAGACATACCCCGAAGGCCCCGTGCAACAGTTGCCGCACTGAGTGCAACTGAAGTGAACACCTTCGTCATACCACGTTTTCTTTTCAGCATCTTCAGTCATGATCACTCAATTCTTGAAAGCGTCGCCCAGAAGCGAACGCGCGTGAGCCACGGCTCCACCAGCCAGACCTTCAGGGTGATAGCCCCCTTCCAGCACACTGACCAAACGCCCTCCCGTGTGGCGATCTGCCACGGCCACCAACTGATCGGTCATCCAGGCAAAAGCTTCATCGGTCAGTTCCATCGAAGCCAGCGGGTCCGATGCCGCAGCATCGAAACCCGCACTGATCAATAAAAACTCTGGTGCGAACTGTTCGAGGCGCGGCAAAATCGTGCACTCAAACGCATCACGATATGCATCATCCCCCGAACCGGGAGCCATCGGCAGATTCAACGTGAATCCTTCGCCGGCACCGTGCCCGCGTTCATGAGCAAAGCCCATGCCGGGATAGATCGTTGAAGGATCTTGGTGGATCGAGATAAACAGCACATCACTGCGATCTTCAAAAGCATGCTGCGTGCCATTGCCGTGATGCACATCAAAATCCACGATCGCCACGCGATTCAAGCCATGACGGCGAATCATGTGTTCTGCCGCCACGGCGATGTGATTGTAAATGCAAAATCCTGTCGCATGCGCTTTTTCGGCATGATGCCCCGGAGGGCGATGCGTACAGAACGCGCGGCGTGCGGATCCGGCCCAGACCGCATCACAGGCCGCGACCACGCCACCTGTTGCGCGTCGTGCAATCGCCTCGCTGCGCTCGCAAATCACGGTGTCACCCGCATCCAACGCCCGCTTGCGATCGACACACGCCTTAGCCACTGAAGCCACGTATGCAGGAGCATGAATCGCATGAAGTGCGTCGAGGGCGACGGGATCAAAAGCCAGCGCCGACATACGCTCCGTCAAGCCCGCGGCATCAAAAGCCCGGACAATCCAACGCAAGCGATCGGGCTTTTCGGGATGGCGCAACCCGGTGTCATGCGCAAGACTGTCATCATGGCGAACCCATAGCACCGTCATGACATCAGCATACTCGATTCACCTTCCAGGCTTTGCTCCGTATCATGCACCATACATGCCATGGGATACGATAGATCTCGTCGAATCGGTCGAGGCCGCCCTCAAGGCCGAAACCGCACATCGCGTGCGCGAACAGGAAATCTACGGCATCGACACACTCGAAACCGATGCTCTCATCGCGCTGGCCGAACACGGCCTACTCGGTGCCGGATATGGCGTCTGGCCGCAACACCCCTATCCCGGCCAATCGCGATCGCGCTGCCCGCTGGTGCTGACGCCCGACGGCCAACCCATCGAATCGGGCGAAAACACATCCGCCCCTCTTTTTGCCGATCCGGATGCCCAGCCGCCCGAATCGGCTTACTGGCTCGAAGTCATCACCGCGCGCCAGCATCGGCCCGAAGGCGAATTTGATCCAACCTACGCACAGACCCTGCAGCAACCGGCTTTGCGCGCGGCCAGGCGTCTGGCCAATCCGCAGTTGTTTCATTCAGGATTGATGATGATTTTGTTCACACGCGATCACGACACAGTGCGAAAGGATATTCAGCGCTGGTGTACGTGGACCACATCGCAGGATGTTCCGGTGCATCCGCCCGTCGCTCGCGGTTTTTCAATTGATGATCGCGCCGGCCATCAGTGGGTGGCCGTGGTATTGATGCCCATCGGCCGAAGCTGAATGCGCCTGCACTTCAAACACGATCGTCCGGCGTGATTTTGCGGTCAATCTTCAGGGCACGACGTCCCTTGTGTTGACCGAGCTTCGCGAAAAATTTGCGCTTCCCCTTCACCGCCAGCAGCACCGATGCCATCGCGGCCTTGTCGGTCACGATCACATCGCCCACATTCATGTCTGCCAGATCACCCACGGTGATTCGTGTTTCAGCAAGAATGGCTGCGGCCTGAACCGGTGCCCTTCGTAAAATTTTCGTGATGCGCTGCCGCATGACCTCGTTGCGACCTGTTCCCTTGTACCAGCCCTGCGCCGAAAGCTTGTCGATCACCGGTTCAATCACATTGAATGGTATGCACAGATTCATGGTGCCAGCCTGCTCACCGAGGCGCAGGTCGAACCCCACCGAAACCACCACTTCATTCGGCGGCACGATCTGCGCCAGTTGCGGATTGGTTTCCATTTCTTGCAACGTACATTCCAATGGCACGATGCTCGACCATGCCTCACGCAAAGATTCCATGGCACGGTCGACGATCTTGCGCACCAAACGCAATTCAATCTGAGTCAGAGGGCGCTTCGGCAAAAAGGACTGCTCATTACTGCCGCCGAGTAACCGGTCGATGATCGGGTAAATGATCATCGGGCTGATTTCCAGACAGACCGCACCCCCAAGCGGGTGAAAACCGATCAGATTGAAACTCGTGGGATTGGGCAAACTCTGGATGTATTCGCTGTACGCCAGTTGTTCGAGATCTTTGACCTCGACTTCGACAATGGTGCGCAGAAAACCGCTGAGCGATGCGCCGAAAGACCGTGCGAATCCTTCATGCAATTGCGCCAGTGCCCGAATCTGATCCTTGCTGACGCGTTCGGGCCGATTGAAATCGTGTGACCTGACTTCGACTCCGATATTTTCACCGAAGGAGCTGAACACCGGCTCCACCGTGTCGCCATGCGGCTTGGCGGCGGAATCGGGCTTGACCTCACCCTCATTGATGGCTGAGAGCAGTGCGTCGACTTCGTTTTGATCCAGCGTATCGCCCATGGTGTTCTATTTATGACTCATCGGATGGAACAATCCCGGCCCTTCAATTCACTTCACAGAGGACGTAAGATCAGTGCTTCGGGCCGGTCTGTCCAGAGCAAGCAACATCCCCTCGGCCCAAACACCCTGCCACCCGCCAGACCAACATCATAAGTCTATACCATGAATCGAGTAAGAAGCCTTCAACTCGCGATCGTTCTTGGAATTATTCTCTGGGGCACACTCGGTCATGCCCAGAGGCCATTCGGGCTCGGCAGCCTGAGCAAAGCCAGCCCCACGGCCACGCGCGAAGTCGTGGTGGTGAAAACCTTCTGGTCGGCCGATGCCGCACGACCGGGCGACACGATCACACTTGCCGTCGAACTGACCCTTTCACATCCCTGGCACATCAATGCCAACACCGCTCAAAGCCCGTTTATCGCCACGCGTATTGAACTGCGCGAGCCGCCGACCACGATTCAGGCCAGTACCGCGGTCTATCCTGAATCTGAACCTCTTTCGTTCGGTTCAGGTGCGGCGGCGCTGAAAGTCCCGGTCTTCAGTGGCAAGGCGACCATCCTGCTGCCCATGCGTGTCGGTGCAGAAGCCAGCCCGGGCGAAATCCCACTGACACTGACCCTGCGTCTTCAGGCCTGCGACGACAAAACTTGTCTGCCACCCGAAATCGTCGAACAGGCCGTGACGCTGACCATCATGCCCTCCAGCAGCGCTGTCACACCGAGTACGAATTCTGTTTTTCAGAAGGCGACTGCCGGTGAATCACTAACGATTCCTTTTTTCGGTGTGGATTTCACCATCGATCCCACACAACTCTGGCTGCTGTGGCTTGTGGCCATCGCCGGTGGTTTTCTTCTGAACTTCACACCGTGCGTGCTGCCGGTAATTCCCATCAAGATCATGAGTCTGGCCAAGGCTGCTGAAAATCGGCGACGCTGCATGATTCCTCGGCCTGGCCATGAGCAGCGGCGTGGTGATTTTTTGGTTTGGACTTGGCGCCGCAATCGCCTTCATCAGTGAATTCACGGCGGCCAATCAACTGTTTCAGTATCCGGCCTTCACCATCAGCGTGGGCGCGGTCATCGCAGCCATGGCCGTGGGCATGTGCGGCCTGTTCACCGTCCAATTGCCGCAGTGGGTTTACAAAATCAATCCCAAGCAGGATTCACTGCATGGCTCGTTCGGCTTCGGCGTGATGACGGCGATACTCTCAACGCCGTGTACCGCTCCATTCATGGGCGGCGGCGCAGCCTGGGCGGCCACACGCCATCCGTTCGTGACACTCAGCACGTTCGCCGCCATCGGTATCGGCATGGCGCTGCCGTATTTTCTGCTGTCGCTGTTTCCGAAACTCGTCGATCGCATGCCGCGCACCGGCCCCGGAAGCGAACTGCTCAAACAGATGATGGGCCTGCTGATGCTTGCCGCCGCGGCGTATTTCATCGGCACAGGCCTAAGCGGTGTACTGGTGAGCCCGCCTGATCCGCCGAGTCGGTTTTACTGGTGGGTGGTTTCGGGCACGATCGCACTGGCGGGACTCTGGCTGGTGGCGCAATCGGTCCGGCTGTTCAAACAAAAGCCCAAAGGCATCGTGCTGATCGTGCTGGGGCTTTTGATCACAGGCTCCGGCTTGATGCTCGGCAATCGCCTTACCGCACATGGCCCCATCGACTGGGTCTATTACACACCCGAGCGCTTTGCCGACGCACAGCAAGCCCAAAAAGCTGTCGTCCTTGAATTCACCGCCGAATGGTGCCTCAACTGCCATGCCCTCGAACAGGCGGTGCTTCATAGCCCGCGCATTGTCGATCTGCTTCGGCAGGAACAGGTCGTGCCCATCAAGGTGGATCTCACGGGCAACAACACCGAGGGCAATCAGAAACTGGTCGATATCGGCAATCGCACCATTCCCCTGATCGTGGTTTATGACCGGCAAGGCGGCGAAGTTTTTCGATCCGATGCCTATACGGTGGATCAGCTTGCCAAAGCCATTCAAAAAGCGGTTGATTTGAAATAAGTCATTCACCCATACCGTTGACAGCAATATCCACAGGCTTCAATCAGGAGACCGCGCGTGCGCGTATTGATCTGTCTGCTCATCGGTCTGGCGAGCGGCTGCGCATGCAGCCTCGACCGAACACGTCTACAAAAAAACAGGCGATGTCGAACTCAAGATTCAGGTCGTGACACCTGAAGGCCATCAAGCCACCGATCGCCGACCGACCATTGTCTTTTTCTTCGGAGGCGGATGGGTCGGGGGCAAACCCGGACAATTCAGCACGCACAGTACTTATCTGGCATCGCGCGGCATGATCGCCATTGAGGCTGATTACCGCGTGAAATCCCGGCACGGCACCGATCCCTTCACGTGCGTGACCGACGGTAAATCCGCGATCCGCTGGGTGCGCATCCATGCCGCCGAACTGGGCATCGATCCGGACCGCATCGCCGCCGGGGGGGGATCAGCCGGCGGACACGTCGCCGCATGTACCGCGACCATTCCAGGCTTTGAAGACCCGGCAGAAGATGCGAACGTTTCTTCGAAATCCAACGCACTGGCTTTGTTCAATCCCGTGATCGACACGGGACCGGAGGGGTACGGTCACGAACGATTGAAAGAGCGCTACGTGGAAATCTCACCGGTGGATCATGTCCGCGCTGATCTGCCGCCCACGATCATGTTCATGGGCACCGCCGACAAAACCACACCACTGAACGGGCATCTGCGTTTTTTGAAACAAGCCCGCGCCGCGGGAGCTGACTGCAGCCTCTTCACATTCGATGGACGCGGTCACGGCTTCTTCAACAAAGGTCGCGAAAACGACGGCCCCTACCGCACCACCGTGCATCTCATGGATCAATTCTTCATCCGCATCGGCTGGCTTGAAGGCAAGCCTGCCATCGAACCGGACACACCGGCGGAGGCCCGATGAATCAACCATACACATGGCCGCCGATCGGCGCTTGGAACAAATCCAAAAGTCGACGGCTATTGAGGTAATTCGCCTTTTGAAGAATCTGAAGGCGAACGAAGTTTGCGGTTTCTGTCGCATAATCCGTATCGCGGATGATCGAATTCGCCGCAGAGACCTGCTCGAATTGGATCGAGTTGGCTTCAATACGTGATTGGGCTTCGCGCTCGAACGATCCGATCTGACCACGCAGCGTGGCAACATCGTTGATCGCCTGCTTCAGGATCAACTGCGCGCCTTGTGCGGCTGCGGCGCTTCCGGAAGTATCGAAGGGACCCCCCGTCGAAAGATCGGCGAGCGAAGCAGACTGGCCGTTCACATCCACCTGCCCCAGACTTCCTGACGTCAGCGCAGGCAATGCCACAGAAGTGCCATCGACATTCAGCGTGAGATTGCCGTTGAACAATGACTGACCCGCAAAAGTTGTCGTGTTCGCAATGTGATTCACCGAAGTGACCAGCGCGTTGATCTGCAATTGATTGGCATCACGTTCTGCCTGCGATAAGCCCGCCGAACTAGCATTGGCCACCGCCAGACCATTGGCTTCGATCAATGCGTTTGAAACCTCGCTCAAGGCACCTTCAGCCACACGGCTCACACTGCTGGCACGTTGGAATGAGCGTGTTTCGGCATCAAGGGCAGCCAGACGGGCTTGCAGATTTTCAGAAGCGATCAGGCCCGCCGGATCATCACTCCCCTGGTTGATGCGTTTGGCGGTCGCCAGGCGCGCGAGTGTTTTGGTCAGCGACTGATGATTAACAAGCAGCACCCGACGCTGCTGGAGAAGTGAACTCTCACGATTGCCGGTCGGAAAAAGCAGATTCATTTCGGCCGATCTCCCGGGAAGAATTCCTGATGAATCCTCCCTGTGGAGTATCCCGAAAAAAAGTCACAGGTAAATGTTTCGGACCTTAAGTCGGTCTGCGAAACAGTCGATAGGTGTCGGTTGTACCGGCCGTAGGGTTTGTGCGGGCTGACTCTGCACGAAGTGCGAGGCGGCATTTACTTCGAGAGCATCATCACCAGCAGAAAGACCAGCACGAGATTGAGCAGAATCGAGGCGATGGCGGCCCAGAAGACCGGCTGTTCAAACACGCTCGGCACTGGTGCGAACTGATCGGCGACCACCAGGCGTTCCTTCGAAACCGCATGTTTTTCTTCGATCGCCGGCAACTCCAGCGAACTGAAATCAGCTTGTTTTGAAGCATGCAGCGGCGGCTGACCGGCAGCGATCGCCCGCAGATCCTCGATCAGATCCGTCGCATTTTGATAGCGCTGTTTGCGATCTTTTGCCATCATCACTTCGATCACCTGGCCGGTGGCTTCGGACAGTTCGTGATTGATGTGATCCGGAAGAACCAATTCTTCCTTGAGATGCTTGTGCATGACCGCCGATGGATTCGGGCCGTCAAAAGGTACGCGACCGGTCACCATGTGATAGAAGGTCGCCCCAAGACCGTAGATATCTGCGCGACGGTCCACGTCGGCCACACCGCGAATTTGCTCGGGACTGATGTAATACGGCGTGCCGACTGCCTTACCGGCTTCCATCTTTGCCATCTCTTCATCATCGAGTACGCGAGCCAAGCCCATGTCGGCCAGCTTGGCCACACCTGCAGGCGTGATCATGATGTTCTTCGGCTTGACATCGCGATGCACCAGACCGCGCGCTGATGCGCATGATGCAGCGCCTCGGCCACCTGCGTGATAACGCGAATGGCTTCATGCTCGGGATAACGGGTGTGTTTTTCGATGTGATCATGAACCGTGTGCCCTTCCACAAACTCCATCACGAAGTAGTGGAAGTCGCCGGCCTGACCGACATCGATGGCCTGCACGATATTCGGATGATTGAGCTTGGCCGCTGCGCGTCCCTCGGCGTAAAAACGCTCGATAAACGCCGGGTCGTTCATGAATTTCTTGGGCAGCACCTTGATCGCCACCATGCGGTCCAGACTCAACTGCCGCGCCTTGAACACCACGGCCATCGCACCGGCGCCGAGGCGCTCAAGCAGTTGATAGCCGGGAATCTGCTGCATCGTCCGCTGCTGCTCGGCCAGCTTGCGAACCTTTTCGAGCTGCTGACGTGTGGCCACGCCGTCGTTGACCATGACCATGTACAGCGAATCGTCACTGGCTTTCTGGCCAAGCTCTTTCCATCGCGAAAGGCTTTGACGCACCTGCGACATATCGGCAAGTCCCTGATCAATCAGCAGACGACCGATCAGAGAAGCATCGTTCAACAGCGCATTGGAGATTCGGGCAGGCTTGCCCGGAACACCGGAAGAATCTAGAGAAGGCTTGGATTCGGACATGCGGGCAAAGCCCCGGCGCCCCGGTTTCCACCAGAGCGAATGACGTGTATTACCTTATTCGCGATGGGTTTAGCTGTCAACGCGACGCCGCATATCCCTTGACAATTCCCATCGATTCCTCGACAAAGTCTCTTTGGTTTTCAGGTCGCTGGGAAGGCTATCGCCCAACATGATCCACGCCAAGCAGTTGATCAAGAATTACGGTCCGGTGTGCGCAGTGGATCGCCTGGATCTGGTGGTCGAAACCGGCCAGATCGTGGGGCTGCTCGGCCCCAATGGTGCGGGCAAGTCCACCACCATCCGCATGCTGACCGGATTTCTGCCTCCCACCGCCGGAGTGGCCACCGTCGGTGGCCTTAATGTCCTGACCGATTCGATTCAGGTCCGCAAGTGCATCGGCTATCTGCCCGAATCCACACCGCTGTATCTCGAAATGACCGTGCGGCAACAGCTCGAACATTTCGGGCGACTGCACGACCTGAATCGCGATCTTCGACGCAAACGCATCGACGCGCTGACGGATCGATGCGGCCTTCGACAAATCCTGGACCGCCCCATCGGCAATCTTTCCAAAGGCAACCGCCAGCGGGCGGGCATTGCCCAAGCCTTGCTGCATGATCCCCCGGCACTGGTACTCGATGAACCGACTGCCGGTCTCGACCCGGCGCAGATTGCTGAAATCCGAAGTCTGATTCGCGAACTGGGTCAAACCAAAGCCGTGCTGCTTTCAACCCACATTCTGCCTGAAGTCGAGAAGACTTGTGATCGCGCCGTGATTCTGCATCGCGGCCGGGTGGCGCTGCAGGGCACGCTCGAAGAACTCGCCCAGCGCGCCCGATCGGTCGATCGCCTCGTCCTCGAATGCCGAGCCGATCCCACCGAAGTGGCCACCACCCTGCAGGCGCTGCCCGAAGTGGCCACCGTCGAAACAACTTCCGCAAGCGGGTGGTGCAGAGCCCATGTGACGTCCGGCATGATCGACACTGATATTCGCGAAGCCGTGGCCCACTGCATCACTTCCAGAAACTGGCCGTTGCGGGAATTGCGCCCCGAAACCGCGAGTCTCGAAGAATTGTTCGTGCGCATCACCAGCGACCCGGTTCACTCAGAAGCGGGCGCGGCCTGAACACCCACATGATGCGACACCCGATTGCCATTGCACGCCGAGAACTTGTGGGCTTTTTTTATTCGCCCATCGCCTACGTGGTGCTGTGCGTCTTCGCTCTGCTCGCAGGCTTACTGTTCATGTCGACCGTATTCCAGACCGGTAAGCCCGCCACACTGCGCCCGCTTTTTGAATCCATCATCTGGGTGCTGATTCTGATCGCACCGGCCATCAGCATGCGACTGATTTCGGAAGAATTGCGCAGCGGCACAATCGAAACGCTCATGACCAGCCCCGTCACCGATACGGCGGTGATCTTCGGCAAGTGGCTAGGCGCCATGGCCTGCTTTGCCGTCACTATTTCACCCACATTGATTTACGCCATCCTGCTCGGCATCTGGGGCGATCCCGACTACGGACCGATCATCACAGGTTATCTCGGCCTGATGCTCGTCGGCGGTCTGTACCTGGCCATCGGCACCTTCGCCTCGGTCACCACCAAAAACCAGATCATTGCGTTTCTTGCCACCGTTTTCATCGTGCTGCTGCTGACGGTGGTGACCTATTTTCTGCCGGCCCTGCTGCCCCCGCGCTGGGGCGAAGCGGTGTTCTTCATCAATGTGAATGAGCAATACCGCGACTTCGCCAAGGGCCTGGTCGATCTGAGCCATCTGATTTATTTCACCAGCCTGACCGCACTGTTTCTGGTGTTGGCCGTTAAAACACTTGAGAGTCGTAAGTGGCGATGAATCAAACGCCCTCATCTCACAAACCCGCCGAGCCCATGCAGTCATCCAACACACAGCATGGCCGCTGGACGCGCTACGGCTCCAACACGCTCGCGATGGTATTGGCCACCTGCGCCGTGGTGCTGCTGCTGAACTGGATCGGCTTTCGACATCGCGGCGAATGGGGCCGCTTCGATCTGACGTCCACGCGCCGATACACACTCAGCGATCAAACCCAGCGATTGCTTGATCACCTGAGCGATCCGGTGGTCGTAACGACCTTCTACGTACGCAACGATGAGGAAGCCGAACTCACACAGCGCATCGAGGATCTGATCGAGGAATACGATCGGCGCAGTACCTTCATTGAAGCCCAAAACATCGATCCCGCTTCGGATGTCATTCGGCGACAAAAATTCATCGAGGATCTGCTCAAGCGGTATCCAGACGAACTGGATCCCGCGCATGCGGCGCTCGATGCAGCCCGCAATCACTTCAAAACCATCGAACAGTTCGCCTCGGAACAAACCACCGCCCTGGGTGATCTGCTCGCCAGCCAGCCGCCTGACGAAGCCACACTGGCCGCAAGACAATTGAGCCAGGCTTTTCTGCGTGTGTCGTCGGATCTGCGCCAGGCCGGCGATCAGGCCGATCGCCTGATGCACGGGCCACTGCCTGATCTGAACGGCGCACGCACACAGGCTCTGTCGCCCATCGCAGCGCTGGCCGCCAATCTTTCGGCCGCGGCGCAAATCTTCCGCAAGGCCGTCGACGGTGGCAACGCCTCACCCGAAGCGGCTGAATCGCTGCTGCGACTGATCCGGCAATACGACGCCTTTGTGGCCGAACTCAAACCGGTGGCGGAGCGACTCAATGCCGTGCGCACGCCGGATTACGATCTGCTGCGCGTCAGCCTCATGGCCAATCATGCCACCGTATTGAGCGTTCCAGTCAGCACACCGGGCACCGGCATCACACCCGCCATGCGCCGAGGCGTGGTGGTCCTCAGTTTTGACTCGATCTATCCCAACCGTCAGCGTGTGAAGTCGGGCGACCAGAGCATTCGCACCGAAGACGGCTACATGGGTGAGCAAACGCTCTCGGGTGCCATCGCACGGCTCACCTATCGCCATCGCACCCAAGTGGTCTTTCTCAATCCATCGCCCCTTAAAGTGCTCGATCGCATGAATCCGCGGGGCGGCTCGTGGGTGAACGTGGCCAACCGACTGCGCCAGATGAACTGCGATGTCCACGAGTGGCGCCCGATGGGACGCGCCGGTGTGATGGGCCAGGTCATGAATCCGGATTCAAAACCCAAACCGGATCCGGATCAGATCCAGGTACTTGTGGTCTTGCCTGAACCGCCCCACCAAGGACCCACGCCGCCGAATCCCAGCGGCCCGAAAGTGGGCGCCCTGCTTCAGGATCATCTCGACGAAGGCCGTCCGGCATTGGTATTCGTCAGTCCGTCGGATCTCGAATCGTTCGGGCAAGCCAATCCCGTGGTGGCGCCACTCAAACGATTCGGCGTGAATGTTGATACCGCACGCGTGGCGCTGATCGAGATCACCGGCGCCCAGGGCAAGCCGATGACCGTGAATCAGATCATGCTCAATACTTGGCCGCGCGATCATGCCATCGGCCAAAGCCTTTCGGGCCTCGGCGGTGTACTGCTTAAAGGCATGCCGATCACATTCGACGATCCAGCTCCGGAAGGCGCGCAGCGCTGGCCGCTGATGCGAACGCCCGATGAGGCATGGGCCGATACCGAATATCGCTCACCTCAAGAAGCCAAAAAACATGCCGATGATCCGGGAGGTCCGCTCACCATCGCCGCTGCCGCAGAACTCAAAGGCCAGCGTGTGGTGCTGATCGCAGACGATACTTTCGCAAGCGATGCCACCACGTTGGCAGGGCCGCGCCACCCGGTCTTGGGACACACGCTTTACAGCCTTTTTCCAGCCAATGCCGAACTGTTCACCAATTCGGTCTACTGGCTCGCAAAACTCGACGACCTGGTGGCACCGGGCGCCGGATCGCGCGATACGCGCCGCATTGCGGAAATTTCGAGACCGCAGCGCATCACCGTCTGGTGGCTCGTGCTGTTTGCCATACCAGCCCTGTGCCTGACTACCGGCGTGGTGGTCTGGTGGAAGCGACGTCGATAATCATGAACAGTCGATCCACCATTCTGGTTCTGATTCTGGCCATCGGCCTTGGCACTTACATCACGCTGTACGAAGTCGGACAGAATCCCTCCGACACCCATGGGCTGATCGATTCACCCGGCATGGGCACACCTCTGCTGCCGGCAGGACGACTGCCAGTGGATCGCATCCGCACCATTCGGATTGAATCGCCCGCCCATGATCTGGTGGTGCTTGAGACCGATCCGGGCCAGACCAAGCACTGGTGGCAAACCAAACCGATCCGCTATCCGGCGCGACTCGAAGCCATCACTGAACTGATCGATACCATTCGAGCTTTACGCTTTGCGCGATCGCTGGATCCCGCCGAAGCCCAACGTGCTGATCTCACTGGACTGAGTCCTGAAAGCGAAACCCGATACACACTCAGCGGCGAGGACTTTGCCCCGCTAACCCTTGCACTCGGGCAATCCACCGGTGCCGGTGCCGCCTATCTGCGTCTGGGCGATTCACAAAGCGTGTATGTCGTGAATGACGACCTGCATCGGCGAAACCAATCTCCAAAAGCCTGGCGCGATAACACGTTGACCGGCATCGCTCCTGAAGGCATTCAAGTCATCCATATCGAAGACCGATCTGACGGCAATCTGAAGATCCAACGCATGGCAGGTGGATGGCAAATCACTGCTCCACAGACCGACCGCGCCGACATCGAACAAGTGCAGGCCCTGCTCAAAAGCCTGCGCGAAACACGCGTGATCGACTTTGTGGCTGATCACCCTGAATCTCTGACGCCATTCGGCCTCGATCAACCGACCCGCACTTTGAGTTTTCATACCAAAGCCACTGATGACACCTCAGTGGTACACCGTCTAATTTTGGGCACCACCACCACACTGGAATCGACCCAGCGTTTCGCCATGATCGAAGGCACGCCCAGCGTATTCACCCTGCCGGGCTCTATCCTGTTGAACACCTCTGCGCAAGCCGAACATTACCGCGACCGGCGTCTCGCACTGATGCGACCTGAAGATCTTCAAACGCTAACCATCACTTCCAGCCAACCCCCTCTGGCTCTTGCGCGACAGGACGGGCATTGGATCTTCGCCGATCAAAAGAACTTCGTACCGGATCCGGCACTGCTCGACCGGCTGCTGCGCGAAGTGTTCGGCAACCGCGCTGATGGTTTTGGGCCTGCGACCGGCACGCCTGCCTCTGATGTCCTGCAAGTGGAATTGATCGGACTCACGGCCGAACAACATGAACAGTTACAAATTCAACGGGAGGGCGAGTATTGGTGGGTCACCCGACAAGGCGAAACCATCGCGCGCCGCCTGCCGAAATCGCGACTCAGCCTGATCACACGCTCCGCTTCGGAATTACGCGACCGCACCGTCACAACACTTGCGGCCGACATGCTTAAATCGATTCGCATCACGTCCCATGGCACCACTTTCACCCTCACACGTGAAACCGACGGACAATGGCCTGCGGTGCAATACGAAAAAGCCGCCATTGAAGCTCTTCTCGGACAACTCACGCCGCTGCGTGCCGCCGCATGGATTGCTGAAACACCGGCGGAATGGATCCCCACCTTCACGGTGAGTTTTGAACAAGCCGATGGCACTGCCACGATTCTAGAAGCGAGACCCGGCGACCAGCCCCCCACCGCAAGACTTGGCCGGCAAGACGGCCTGTTTCAACTTGAACCTGCCACCGCTGAATCGTTACGGGCCGAGTTCAGACATCGCATGATTCTGAATGTGGAGCGTAAACGAATCGCCAGCGTATCCACCGCAGACTGGACCCTGCTGCACGACACCAGCGGAAAACTGCTTCTGGGCGATGACACCAAAGCCGATGCGGTCCGCGCCGCAGCTATCATTGATTCGATCGCAGGCCTGCGCGCCGTGCGGTATCACGCACCTGATACCGTGCAATTCAAAACGGGCACACCCTCAAACACGCTGACGATCGCATTGCGTGATGGCAGCCGACACACCTTAAAGCTCTGGTCACCCGACGTTCAAAACGCAGGCGTCTGGATCGGACGCCTCAACGACACTGGATTGCTGTTTGAATTGGAACCCGCGGCAGCGGCTTCGCTGATCAGTTCGCCACGGCCGTGATTCAGCCGTGAATCAGGAAAACATTTTCATCTGATGCCGCTCGAGTTCGAGCTTGCTGATCGGATGCGTCACATCAATCGGATATCGACCACTGAAACAGGCCGTGCAATAACCTTCGGGCTTGCCGGTCACGCAGCCGAGCATTCCTTCCAGCGATAAAAAATGCAGACTGTCCACGCCGATGTACTGGCGAATTTCTTCGACCTCGCGGTTGTTCGCGATCAACTGGGATTTATCGGGAAAATCGATGCCGAAATAGCACGCATGGCGGATCGGTGGGCAAGTGATTCGGAAGTGAATCTCTTTCGCGCCGGCGCGCCGCAACTGCGCCATCTTGCCGCGCGTGGTCGTGCCGCGCACGATCGAGTCGTCCACCACCACGATGCGCTTGTCACGCACCACATCCGCGACCACATTCAGCTTGAGCTGCACAGCCAGATCGCGCTGAGCCTGCGTCGGTTGAATAAACGTGCGCCCGACATAACGGTTCGGCACAATGCCTTCGCGCAATTGCAATCCGCTGGCCCGCGCATATCCCATGGCGGCCGAACGCCCCGAGTCGGGCATCGGCATGACGAAATCGGCATCCACCGGCGCTTCTTCATGTAGCCTTTCGCCCATGAATTCTCGAACGATCTGCACGGTATCGCCGAAGATCTTGCTCGATGGATTCGCAAAATACACATGTTCGAAGATGCAGTGCGCGGTCTTCATCGGCTTGCTGAAACGGCGACTCGTCACGCCCGCGTCGGACATCGTGACGATTTCACCCGGCTCGATCTCGCGCACCATCGTGGCGCCCAATGCATCGAGCGCGACTGATTCGGACGCCACACAAGGATGACCGTCCAGCGTTTCGCCCAATACCAGCGGACGAAAACCCCACGGATCGCGCACGGCTTCAATGCGATCCTTGTAAAGAATCACCAGGCTGTAAGCACCCTGTAAATGCTGAAGCGCGTGATAGAGCGGATCGCTTTTATTGGTGTGATTCGGGCTGGCCAACAGATGAATGACGACCTCGGTGTCGGTCGTCGTATGAAAAATATGGCCTTCTTCTTCAAATTTCTGCCGGAGAAGCGGCGCGTTGACCAAATTGCCATTGTGGGCCACCGCCACTTGTCCGCCGCTGAACTCCTGCAGCAGCGGCTGAGCGTTACGGGCCCGGCTCGATCCGGTGGTCGAATAGCGGTTGTGACCGATGGCCGCCTTGCCTTCGAGGCGATTTAAAATATCCGAATCGAAAACATCTGATACCAGCCCCATACCCACATGCGCATTGAGCGTATCGCCGTCACTGACGGCAATACCCGCTGATTCCTGACCGCGATGCTGTTGGGCAAAAAGGGCGTAATATGCACGCGCGGCGCTGTCCGAAGGGCCCCAAACCCCGAAGACACCACACTTTTCCTTCTTTTCACTGGACATGGTTTCTCGTGCCAAACGACCGGGCCGACCATTCAGGTGGGCACCGTACCGAGGGGGTCTGGGCCGGTCAAGGTACAACCCATGCAACCGACAAGGGATAAAAAAAACCAGGTCCGATTTGACTACGACCAAGTCCTTGCTATTTATTTCAGTACATACGCAACGTGCCTGACAGAGGTCGACGGTCGGAGACCACCCCCCCTTACACACGCGTCCCGACCGCACCAGCGACCTCTCCCCGGCTGATTCACAGTTCGGTTCACAGGCTCAGAAAAACATCGGTTTTCCACCGTCACGCCTCTTCGTCGAGGTGTCGTGTTGGGGTCTTTCATGGTCATGAACCGCGACCATTTCAAGCTTGAGGTCCAAGCGGCCTCTGACATCGTCTCGCTGATCGGCGAGCACGTGGCTGTGAAACCGCGCGGTCGCGAATTCATTTCGCTCTGCCCTTTTCATGACGACAAGAATCCCTCCATGACCATCAGCCCCGCCAAACAGATTTACAAGTGCTTCTCCTGCGGTGCCGGCGGCGACGTTTTCAGTTTCGTGATGGATTACCACAAGATGAGTTTCCCCGAGGCGCTACGTTTTCTCGCCGACCGGGCGAATCTCAAAATGCCCGAATCCGGATCCGGCGGCGGCAAACCGGAAGATCCCGACAAGCCGTCACTGCGCCAGCGCCTGACCACGGTGCATCAAGCCGCTCAGCGTTTTTTCCAGAAAATGCTCGCAGACCCCGAGCAAGGTGCCCAGGCACGCCAATATCTGGCCGATCGCGGCATCTCTGCCGCCATGATCGAGGCCTTTGCCATCGGCTATGCCCCGGATACCTGGGATGCTCTTGCCCAAAAAGCGGCTTCTGCGGGAGCAGATCTGGAAGCTCTGCGACAAGCCGGCCTGATCAGCCCGCGTCAGGAAGATGGCGATTACGACCGCTTCCGGCATCGCCTGATGTTCCCGATCTTTGACGCCATCGGCCGCCCCATTGCCTTCGGCGGAAGAATCCTCCCGGGTTCAACCCGCGAAGACAACGCCGATGCCAAATACCTCAATAGCCCCGAACATCCGTTGTTCAATAAATCAGCCACGCTTTTCGGCCTGCATGTGGCCCGCAAGCCCATCATGGACAGCCACACGGCGATTATCGTCGAAGGCTATACCGACGTAATCGGTTGCCATCAGGCGGGTGTGACCAATGCCGTCGCCACACTGGGCACCGCGCTCACCGAACAGCACGCCGTGCTGCTGCGGCGCTACTGCGATCACGTGATTCTGGTGTTTGACGGCGATGAAGCCGGACTCAAAGCTGCCGATCGCGCCTTGGGCGTATTTTTCGACGAACCGTTGGATATTTCGATCGCGGTGTTGCCCGATGGCAAAGACCCTGCAGATCTGCTGCGTGACGGTGAAGGCCTGACCCAGTGGGACCATTTGATGTCGACCGCGCGCGATGCCATGGGTTTTCAATTCGATCGCATCCGCGCGGCTTTCGACAACACCGATACCATGGTGTTCATGATGACCGCGCTGTTTGTTTCGCTCTACACCATCTGCCTGCAAAGCGAGGAACTGAAAGCTCTAGAGGAGCTGAATGATTTAGCTGATGCCATGACCAACCAGAACAAGGTCATGGAGAAGCAGAATTTCGAATCGACATTTTTTCAGATGCTGAGGCTGTTCAACGAGATCATTGATGGAGTACACATTATTGAAGCCCCATCCATCGGAATGAGCGGAAAACCACCTGCAGAGTTCCACCATCGCATGGCGATCAAACACCTGAGAGATCAGCTCGTAAATCATTTCATCGGGACAAAGGGGTCCGCCGAATGTCGGCAGAGATTGACGAAAGATATCGAAGTTCTTGGAAGACAACACATACATGGGCCACTACTTCAGAACGCTGTACAACATCCTGAAGCTCGATGGCGAAGCACGTTCCCAGATGATGAAAGAGATGCTGACCAACTGCTGCGAGCACAGCTGTCGAAGGAAGAACTCCGCCCGGCTCTACAACTGCCGGTTGAAAAATGGGCGAAGTGAGCCGCCCTTCCTAAAGAAGACGACATTCAAGCACCAGTCGGAGAGGCCGAGCGTTTCCGAGCAATAGGAGGCTACACGAGCAGAAGGGATGAAGGTGCCCTATCTCTTCGTCAGAATCCGGAAAACCTGGCCTTGGGCGGCTTTTCGCCCTCCGACATTTCCGCCGGTAAAGTGGCGGCGCAAGCCGGTCCATTGGGAAATCATTTCGCGCGACCTGTGAACCGAACCTGCTGGCAGGAGCATCGAAACGCAGTTGACGAAGGCAAAGAATGCAGTCACGATTGTTAGGAAATGTACGAGATGTCGAACTAGCAAGAACAAGTAACCGAGTTCTCTTGGTGTAACCATCTTGATATTACTTCTTGGGTTTGTTCTTTGGGTCGTGTACATCGATAATTTTGGCGTGAGATAGCCCGAGATGAACAGGCTCGGAAAGCGAGGAATGACCAACTTGCGGTGACGGAGAGACATACTCAAGCCGATATTGCGAACTCCCCCTCCTATACCCGCTCCCCTCCGGCCCGCCAGGAGCCTTTATTGGAGGTGCAGTCTTGGGGATGCGTAACCGAAAACCGCTACATCCACGGAAGAGGTGAGGTGAAGAACGTGAGTGCTCGACCGCTCAAGAACGTCCAGGCAGTTGGAACGCTACGCAATGCAGCAGGCGAACTTGTAAAGACTGAATCGTCTCTGATCGACTACAACCCAATCATGCCAGGGCAGACCTCTCCGTTCGAGGCACTTGGCCCCGAGAACCCAGCTATCACTAATTGCAACCTGTCATTCAAGCACCTGTTCGGTGGTGAGATCGCGTACACGCTGATAAAGAACAACATCATATCTGTGCAAGAGCTGCTCAACGGCCTCGGTTACGCGGTGGGAGCTGTCGATGGGAGTTATTGGGCCAAAAACGATTGCCGCCATCAAAGATTTCCAAACAACGGGATGGACGACGGCGGGGTGACTGAAGAGCTGATCAGTAAGTTGCGAGCGGCCGATAAGAAACCCTAGGTCAGGTCGCCATACCCAGCCTAAGCTGCTTACCCAATCATTGCATAAATGCGATCCACCTAACGGTCATGCGGCGGATTTCAGGGCATCCAGATAATGCAACAACTCGGATCTCACGACAGGGTTGGCGCTCATGGTGAGCGTCAGTTGTCCCTGAGGCCGAGTCAGACGGCCGGCACGCTGGATCAGCTTGCGCCGCACGGTGCCAAGCCGCTCGAAACACCACAGCGGCGCCCGCTTCTCGGTCGTGTTGCGCGCTTTCTCGTGGCAGAGCATCTGCATTTCCCGGTTCAGATTGTGCGCCAGTATGGCCGAGAGCAGGAAGGTCTGGTTGCCGGCCTTCTTGCGCGTGGGCACGTAGTCCATTTGCGTGAGCATGTAACCGGCAATGG
>CALOAZ010000009.1:0-51226 GCA_942491355.1 uncultured Phycisphaeraceae bacterium | reverse complement strand
GTTCGTGGCCGATGGCATAAGACCGGCCGAACATCGTGAACTCTTCTTTGAGTGTCAGTTCGGCAAACGGACCGGAGTTCACCAGGAAACGCGTCGACATCACGAAGTGATCTGGATCCTCATGCCAGGTCAGCAGACCGACGCCGCGCGGATCATTCACATCTTCATAAAGCACGCAGGGAAAACCGGCGTGACGCACGGCATCGACCAGCGGCTCGGAGCGTTTGCAGTCGGTGAAGACCAGCAACTGTATGTAGAGGCCGATCGGTGGCCTGGCGATCGGTCTCGCCTGCAGTACCGCCCTTCTCGCGGATCCGGCGGCTTGCGGACGTCCCGCCGGTGGACCAGCCTTGCCTGCCGCAGCCTTCTTGGAAACCTTCTTTTTCGAAGGTTTCTTTGCGACTTTCGACGTCTTTTTCTTTTTGGCGGGAGCGTTTGGCATAGGGCATTCTCCTCAGACTGCGGGATCAACACGCGACTCAGTCACGCGTCGCCTGCTGGCGCAGGGCATGGTCGGCAAGCACGATCGCCACCATCGCTTCGGCCATCGGCACGAAACGCGGCAGCAGACACGGATCGTGTCGGCCTTTGGTTGAAATCGTGGTCGGTTCGCCGCTGCGGCTTACGGTGCGCTGATCCTGCGGCAGAGGGCAACTGCGGGCTTCGAGACGCATAACGCAACACGATGGGCATCCCGCTGGAAATCCCGCCGAGCATGCCGCCGTGGCGATTGGTTTCTGTGACGATGCGATCGCCGTCGCGCGTAAAGACATCGTTGTTTTCACTGCCACGCAACGTGGCCACGCCGAAACCGGCACCGTATTCGACGCCCAGCACGGCGGGCAATGTGAACATGGCTTTGCCCAGATCGGCCTTGAGTTTGTCGAAGACCGGTTCGCCCCAACCTGCGGGCACGCCGGTGGCACAAATTTCGGCCACGCCGCCGATCGAATCGCGCTCGGCCCGCATGGTCTCGATCAGCTCGGCCATCTTTTCAGCCATGGCGTGGTCGGGGCAGCGCACGGGATTGGCTTCGACCTGATCGAGCGTGACTGCCGCCGGATCTGCAATGGCGGCTTCGAGTGCGCCGACGCGCTTCACGTAGCCCACCACGCGTACGCCCCAGCGCTCGGCAAGTAACTTTTTGGCAATCGCGCCTGCCGCCACGCGCACGTTGGTTTCGCGGGCGCTCGAACGGCCGCCGCCGCGATAATCGCGAAAGCCGTATTTGACATCGAAGGTGTAATCGGCGTGACCGGGACGGTATTTGTCGGCGATGTCCGAGTAATCCTTCGACCGCTGATCCTTGTTACGGATCAACACCGCGATCGACGTGCCGGTGGTCTTGCCTTCGAACACGCCCGAAAGAATTTCGCAGGTGTCGGCCTCGTCGCGCTGGGTCACCAGTTTTGACTGACCGGGACGGCGGCGATCCAGATCCGGCTGGAGATCGGCTTCGGTGAGCGCCAGTCCCGGCGGCACGCCGTCAATGATCGCGACATTGCCCGGCCCGTGGCTTTCACCGGCGGTCGTGACGCGGAAAAGTTGTCCGAAACTGTTACCCGCCATCGACGTACAACTCCTGAAGCTTCCTATGTTAGAGGGTGTTATGAACTTTTGCCGCGGCGCAGCGCGATTTTTCCGGTTGCCACCGCCGTGTCGCGGGGCGCAAGCGGCCTTTTTCGGCCGCTGAGTACCCACGACCAAGTGTGGAAGCCGGAAAAAGCCGCTGCGGCGGATGGGGACGCGTGGGATGCTTGCCCGATCCGCCATGTTATGTCGCACGGTCAACCCGCCCTTGAGCCGTTATCCTCCCAGGTTCTTGCCTCTTTCTTTACACAGGATCCCCGCTTATGCCCCGCATCACTTTTCTCACACTGATCGGTCTGATCTGCTCAAGCCTTCTCGCCGCCGACCCCGCCGTCGAAGTCGTCATCGGACCGGCCCAACCCGCGAAAGATGCCAAGGGCCAGGTCAAACCCGGCCCGCTCGAATACCCCTTCGGCGTGGACTTCGACACCGCAGGCAACATGATCATCGTCGAATACGTCCCGCAGGGGCGGGTGTTCAAACACACGTCCACCGGTGAACTGACCGTCCTCTCCGGCGGCGGCAAGGGATACGCCGGCGACGGCGGTCCGATGGCCGACGCTCGCTACAACGGACTGCACAACCTGGCGATCACCGGCGACAACACGATCTATCTTTCAGACACCTTCAATCACAGCGTGCGCCGAATCGACACGCAGGGTGTGGTGCATGCGGTGGCCGGCAACGGCAAAGCCGGATTCGCCGGTGAAAGCGGTCCGGCTCTGCAGGCGCAGTTCAATGAGTCTTACTGCGTGTCGCTCAACGCCGCGAAAGACACGCTCTATGTCACCGATCTGAGGAACCTCCGAATCCGCGCGATCGATCTGGCGACGCAGACGATCCGCACGGTGGCCGGCAACGGCGAAAAAGGCGTGCCGAAAGACGGCGCGATGGCGACCGAGTCTCCGCTGGCCGAACCGCGCGCCGCGGCGCTCGATGGCAAAGGCAATCTTTACATTGTGTCGCGCGGCGGCAATGCCCTGCGCGTGGTGAAGCCCGACGGCAAAATCTACACCGTGGCCGGCGACGGCAAAAAAGGCGATGAAGATGGCCCGGGTGCCAAAGCGCGTCTGAACGGCCCGAAACATCTGTGCTGCGACGATGCCGGCCGCGTGTACATCGCCGATGACCAGAATCACAAAATCCGCCTGTACGACCCGAAAACCGGCCGCGTGTCGACGCTGCTGGGCGGCGGCACTTTCAAGCTCAACCGGCCTCACGGCGTGACGTTTTACAAGGGATCGCTCTACGTGGCCGACAGCTGGAACCACCGCATTCTGAAAGTGGCATTGCCCAAATAAAAAAGCGGGCCCGATGCGGGCCCGCTTGAATGCGCCATCGCTTCGATCTTTCAAAGCATCATTTTGCCACACGCATGTGGTAGCCGGCCGCATTAAGCGCCTTGACCAGCGTCTGAGCATCGAATGCGCCGCTGACTTCGAAGCTGTCGCTGCCCTTGGCGATCGTGTGCGATTTCACGCCGTCCACGCTTTCCACCGCTTTGGTGGCGCGCTGGCGCAACCGCCGCAGCAGTTGTGGAAACCGGTGAGCTTAAGCTTCGAAACCTTTTTTGCCGCGGCGCCGCTGTCATCCTTCATCTGAATTTTTTCGTTGTCACTCGCGCCCGTGATAGCCGGCGGCGGCAATGGCGTCGATGGCCTTCTGAACGGCCTCGGGCGAACCGGACAGCTTCGCGGTGCCCATGGCCTTGCTGATGCTGTAACTCACACCGTTGGCCGACGATGCGGCTTTTTCCACACCGGTGACGCATTTACCGCAACACAGATGCAGGCCGCTGAGCGTGACATCATCGGCCAGGGCCGGCACCGTCATCACGGCCATCACAAAAAACATCGAAGCAATCCATCGGCTCATGTCCAGACTCCTGTGGGGTAAGGGGGGTGCCCCTTGGAAAGAAGGCACGATTCTACGCCTGTGTACGATGGCGTGCCCACCCGATTCAAAACGATTCCCGAAAATGTTTGATTGCGAGACCTGCCCATGAAAACCCTCCTCCGGCTCATCCCCCTGCTGCTGACGGCTTGCAGCGGCGTCCAAACCCCACCCCTGCACCTGAGCTGGGAAGACAACATTCTCGAAATCACACGCGCGGATCTCCCGCCGATTCGGATCTGGTACCTCGAAGCCTATTGCCGACCCGGTGCCCGGGATCAGCCCTGGGACAAAACCCTCATCAAGCATCGTACTGAAAAAATCAGCGCCGCCGAAGACGGCTCGCGCATCGACCTGCGCTGCACACTGGTCGATGGTGTGATCGTGAATCACATCATTCGCGCCGAGGCAGACCACGTGGATTTCCAAGTCATCGCGCACAATCCGACCGACAAAATTTCAGAAGCCCATTGGGGCCAGCCGTGCATCCGCGTGGGCGAATTCACGGGCACCGGCAAGAACGTCACCGAAGACAAATACGCGTATCTGAAAAAGTCATTCGTGTTTCTCGATGGTGATGCGCCGGCATTCATGCCCACGCGCGACTGGGCCGTCGAAGCGCGCTACACACCGGGCCAGTTGTGGATTCCGCGTCACGTGCCGCGCGTCGACGGCAATCCGCGCCCGCATCATCCGGATCCACCGGCAAACGGTCTGATCGGCTGCGTGAGCGCCGACGATCAATGGCTGATGGCCACCGCGTGGGAGCCTTATCACGAATTGTTTCAGGGTGTGATTCGCTGCCTGCACAGCGACTTCCGCATCGGCGGTCTGGCGCCCGGCGAAACCAAAACCCTTCGCGGCAAGGTCTATGTGCTGCCCAAAGACTTTCCGGCGCTGCTGAACCGCTATCGAAAGGATTTTCCGGAGCATGCGGCCCATGCGTTAGAATGACGGTTTTCGCTCCCGGGAACACAAACATCATGCGCCTTCTCTTTCTTGCATTGATCCTGACACTCACGCTGACGACTCTTGCGAGCCAAAGCCAGGCTGCGGAAATTCGACTTGAACAGTTCGGACGCGTCGTACCGCTGGACGATCCGCCGATTTCCATCACCGCCACGCGCTATCCCGCGACCACCATTCTCGCGCGTCTGACCAAAGAAACAAAAATTCCATTCGGTTTCGCGAAAGACGCTTCGGCTCTCGCGCAGAAGCGCGTCAATGCTCGCTATATCAAAACACCGTTGAGTGCCGTACTCGCAGATCTTTGCACACAATTCGATGCGGGCCTGACGCTGGAAAATGGTGAACTTCAGTTCACCACGCAAAATCCAGTGCCCGCTCTGATCTTGCGCACCGATTTCGGCCTGATGGCATTGATCGACCAAGTGCAGGCGCGGCGCATCAACGGCGCGCTGCGTACAGATCCCGGGCCGCAACTCGGGCTGCAGATCACCTTGTCTGATCCGAAGCTCTACACTGCTTTCTGGGGAGAGGCCGACTTCACCGCTCAGGACCAGACTCTGGCGCGCGGCACCACGCACAGCCGCGGCGATCACACTCGGCTGATGTTCTTTAAAATTGAAAATCCGCTGTCAGATCCATTGAGCGTCACGTGCGCTTTGAGCCTGACCACCAAGGGCGTCACGACATCCTTATCGCTGAACGCCCAAGCCGAGACCGTTGCCGAAAAAGATGGTTTCAAAGTGAAAATGCTCAAGATTTCGAATCAGTTCGATCGCCAATGGGTGCGATGCACCCTTCACGGTCCGAATCCCGAACCTGCTCAGGATGCACGCCGCTGCCAGGACATTCGCATGCGCCGCTTCCGCAAGGAAGCTGTTTCTGAAGAGGAACAAGCCTGGTACGAAGCGCACTTCGAAAAATCACACCGCTCGGTCGAAACAATCGACGCAAAGCTCTTCGATGCCGCCGACACGGCGATCCGGCCCAATGGCGGCGGTCTCGGCGGCAGCAGTCCCGGCGGACGCATGCAGGGCTGGGGCTTTACCGACGGCGGCGAAAACCGCGTGGCGCGCCTGGAACTCACGCTTGCCGAATCCTCTGTCCAGCGCTATCAACTGACGGCGAAGGGCATCAAACTCATTGATCCGCTGCGCGCCAAACCTGCCGAAAAATAAAACGCGCTCAGCCGGCGGCTTCTTCCAACGCCGTCACCCAGTCTTCGCCGTAATGATGCGTGATCTCTTCACCGGGATGGATGTCGCGCGCGCCACCACCGTCAGATCATCGTAATAGCAGGCGTTCGGATCCAAATGATGGTTGATGTACCGCATGTCGTTATCGACGCGGTAGCCGATCCGCTCATCGACCCACAACACATGCGGACCATCTTCATCGGTGGCGGGGCCCTGCACGGTTCCGATCACAGCATCTTGCCGAATCCACTGCGTGGCGAACAGACCCATGCCATGCAGTGCGCTGGGGCGCACGGCATAAAACGACAGTACTTCATCGTTCATGTCACTTCTTTCAACGACTGAGAATCATCACCCGCTGCGAACAACTCAAAGCGGGTCGATGGTTATACGCAGTGCCGCGCAGCGCGTCCAGACACCACCGGTTAAAAAGATATGAATCAGACACGACCACCGCTGCGCTCAGCATAATGACACGCCACGCAATGGGTTTGATCGGCTTCTTCGACAGGCACACGCAGCACCGGAACCTCTTCGACACAGCGCCGCATCAGCTTTACCGGCCTGCCATCGAATGTGATCTGCGTGGTCTCGTTCGGTGCCGTGCCCTCCACCAACTGACGACTCAGCGCGCAGCGTGGATGAAAGTGACATCCACTCGGCGGATTCGACGGACTGGGCACTTCACCTTCGAGCACGATGCGATCGTGCCGGCGCATCGGATCGGCATGCGGTGCCGCCGAAAGCAAAGCCTGCGTGTACGGGTGATACGGCGGGCGGTCTTCGGAGCGCGAACGCTTAGGATAACTTTCGACGATCCGACCCAGGTACATCACCGCCACACGATCGGAGAAATGGCGCACCACGGCCAAGTTGTGCGCAATGAACAGATACGCGATGCCGAATTCATCCTGCAGGTCATTGAGCAGATTCAGAATCTGAGACTGAATCGAGACATCGAGCGCGCTGACCGGCTCATCACAGACAATGAATTTTGGATTGAGCGCCAGAGCGCGGGCGATGCCGATGCGCTGACGCTGGCCGCCGGAGAATTCGTGCGGATAGCGCACCGCGTAATCCGGACTCAACCCCACGCGCGAAAGCAAATCAGCCACGCGGTCGCGTACTTCGGACCCTTTGGCCAATCCATGCACCTGCAACGGTTCGCCGACGATACGGCCCACCGTCATACGCGGGTTCAAGGATCCCGCCGGATCCTGAAAAATGATCTGCATGCCGCGGCGCAACTGACGCAGCGTTTCGCGATCGGCATTGAAAACATCGATGCCGTCGAAATGCACCGAGCCTGCCGTGGCCGTGATCAGGCGCAGCAACGTGCGCCCGACCGTGGTTTTTCCGCAACCGCTCTCACCGACCAGCCCCATGGTCTCGCCGGGCATCACATCGAAACTCACGCCATCGACGGCCTTCACATGCCCCACGACGCGGCGAAAAACGCCGCGGCGAATCGGGAAATGTGTCTTGAGATCGCGCACGCTCAGCAACGGTGCGGCGGGCCCGGCAGGTGCGGTCGTCGGATTGGAAGCAGGTGCGGTGGTCACGTCTGCGGGCATTGTAAGGCATCAGACGCAAAATTCGCTCGCCCAAGACTGACCCTCGACCCAAGACGACTATTTAAGTAGACGCACCTCCATTTTTAGGGCGTAAGATTCAGATCATGACCACCCCGCACCAACAGGCCGAATATGTTCAGTGGATCACGGCGGTCCAGCGCCGACTCTACGCCTACATCCTGACACTGATGCCGGCACCGGAACGGGCAGATGACATTCTGCAGGAGACCAACCTGGTGCTCTGGCAGAAGATCGAGACCTTCGAGCCCGGCACCAACTTCGAGGCATGGGCCCGTCGCATCGCCTGGTACCAGACCAAGGCCTATATCAAAAAGCATCGGCGGCGTTGGTCCGAATTGATGGATGGCGCTCTGATCGATCGCATCGCCGAAGCCGCCGAGCGCGTGGCCGAACACGATGCCGAACGCCGGCGCGCCCTGCGCGACTGCCTGGAACAACTGCCAGGCGAAGACCGCGATCTGATCGGTCTGCGTTACGGACAGGCCCGTTCCATCGGTGAACTGTCGGCCGCATGCGGGCGCACCATCGGCGCACTGAAACAGGCGCTGTACCGGATTCGCGGCAATCTTCGCCGCTGCGTGCAGCAGCATCCGTCGGAGGCCGGCACATGAGCCTCTCGCTCGAACAGCAGGATGACCTGCAGCGCCGCATCGACGATCTACTCGAGGGCGATCTGGAAGATGCGGCGCGCGATGCGCTGTTCGATCAGTTGCGCCGCGATCCCGAAGCCGTGACCTTTTATGCGCAGCACGTCGCGCTGCATGCGGAGCTGCGCTGGGAACATGCCCCGATGGAACCCGCCGTGGCGCAAAAGCCGACATGGCGCATCGGCCGATGGGGCGCCCTCGCAGCGTTGCTGGCGTTGTCATTAAGCCTCGGCATTCTGATGCAGCCGGTCGCGAGCGCCTTGGATTCGGTTGGCGTGGCGCGCGTGGCATGGACGCAAGATGCGCAATGGTCGACCGATCACCACACGCTCCCGCTGGGTGCCTGGATCAAACCCGGGCCCGTCACCGTGCAGTCCGGCCGACTCGCTCTCGCATTCGATTCAGGGGCCGAAGTGATTCTCGAAGGGCCGGCACAATTCGAACTCACCGGTCCGAACGGCGGGCGTCTCGAACACGGCGCCATCAGTTCGCATGTGCCCCCTGCCGCCGTGGGTTTTCGCATCGACACGCCGCAATCCAACATCATCGATCGCGGCACCGATTTCAGCGTGCGTGTCGATCGCAAGGGTCAAACCGAAGTGCATGTCATCGATGGCCTGGTGGATGTGCGCAGCGATTCCGATCGCGGCTTCGTGCCGGTGCGCACGCAGCAGGCCGTGCGCGTCGGCCTTGATCGCACGACACAAAGCGTCGGCTTCACCCGGGAACATTATCAATCGCCTGCCGCATTGGATCTGACCTCGCCGGCGCGCGCCGCACACTGGGCTTTCGAACCCCCTGCGCCGAATGTCGATCACGCGGGCACGATGGCCGGAGGTCCCTTTTCGTTGCGTTTCGAAAAACGGCACACCGAATTTCTACCCGGACCTTTCGGTCAGGCCGTACACCTCGACGGCAAAAACGATGTCGGCGTTTCCGACTTTCCAGGCATCGGCGGGCACGCGCCGCGCACCACGGCCTTCTGGCTGCGCGTACCGCGCGACACCCAAGGGGATGATGCTTATGCCATTCTCGCCTGGGGCCAGGCGCAGGAAACCGGACGCAAATGGCAGATCGCCTGGAACCGCCATCCCGAGAACGGCACGGTGGGCGCGCTCCGAACGGAATTCAGCAAGGGCTATGCGATCGGATCCACCGATCTGCGCGACGACCAATGGCATCACATCGTGAGCGTCTGGATGGGCGGCGACAATGCCGATGTCGCCACGCACATGCGCCTGTATGTCGACGGTCGCCTCGAAACACTGTCGGGCACGCTGCGCGAGCGCGTGCGCACATCGATCGAAGGCAAAAACGTTCACACCGTCAAAATGGGCGTGAACATCAACAGTTGGAACAACCCTCAATACTTCCGCGGCGATCTGGATGAAATCTGGGTCTTCGACCGAGCGCTGCTGCCGCGCGAAATCCATGCACTGATGGCGACCAACGTGCCGCCTCCGACACACTGATTCTGTAAAGGATTCATGAATGCATCGATCACGCGTTTTAGCGTTTGTATTTCTGCTGATGGGCGTTCTGCCTGCCATGGCCGCAGACAAACCCAACATCATCTTCATCCTCGCCGACGATGTCGCGCAAGGTGATCTGGGATGCTACGGCCAGAAAAAAATTCTCACACCGCATCTGGATCGCATGGCGGCAGAAGGCACGCGTTACACACAGGCTTACAGCGGCACGAGTGTGTGTGCGCCGTCGCGCTCATCGTTGATCACAGGCCTGCACATGGGCCACTGCCCCATCCGTGCCAATCGCGAAATCAAACCCGAGGGCCAGAAACCCCTGCCCGCCGGCACACTCACTGTTTCGCGCGCTTGCTCAAAGATGCCGGCTATGCCACGGCCTGCGTGGGCAAATGGGGCATGGGCATGTTCGGCACCACCGGCGGCCCGCATGAAGTCGGCTTCGATCGCTTCTACGGTTACAACTGCCAACGCCATGCGCACAGTTATTTTCCGCCCTACCTTTACGCCGATGCAAAACGCTTTGAATTGCCGGGCAATGACGGCAAAAACAAAACCACGTATGCCCAACCGCTGCTGGCCGATGAAACCCTGCGCTTTGTGCGCGCGAACAAGGACAAGCCGTTCTTCTTGTTCTACGCGATGACGCTGCCGCACGGGAAATATGAGATCGATGACCTCGGTCCATACAAAGACAAACCCTGGACGGATCTTCAAAAAACCTACGCGGCCATGGTCACGCGCATGGATGGCGACATCGGCCGACTGCTCGATCTGCTGCGCGAACTGAAGATTGACGAGAACACCTTGGTGATTTTCGCCGGCGACAACGGTTCTTCCTTCAGCCCTGAATCTGAGATCGGGCGATTCTTCGATCAGACCAATGGCCTGCGCGGTTTCAAACGGGGCATGTATGAAGGCGGCCTGCGCCAGGGCGCGATGGCGTGGTGGCCGGGCACCGTGCCCGCGCAGCGTGTGAGCAATGAGCCGTGGGCTTTCTGGGATTTTCTGCCGACGGCGGTCGAACTTGCCGGCACTTCGTTACCGGCAGGATCGCGCACCGACGGTCTTTCGCTGGTGTCCTTCCTCAAAGGCGGCGCAGCACCGAAGCGCGACTACTTCTACTGGGAACTGCATGAAGGCGGCAGCAGCCGGCAGGCTGTGCGCTTCGGCAACTGGAAAGCCGTGAAAAACAGCCCATCATCAGACATCGAACTTTACGACCTGGCGACGGATGCGGGCGAGACAAAGAACCTTGCCGAACAAAAACCTGAGCAGGTGACACGAGCCGGCGAACTGATTAAAGCTGCCCGTGAAGACGATCCTGACTGGCCGTTGATCGACAAACCGGCCAAAAAGAAAAAGTGATCTAACCGGCCTCACAAGGTCTGTCAGGCAATCGATTCTGTCTACGTGCGTTTCATGAAACAGTCGCTCCCGTGCCTCCATCCCTCGGAGTTCAACATGAAACGCTTCACGCTCCTGAGCAGCCTCGTCGCGGCCCTGATGATTTGCGTCACGCACGCGGCTGCGGGCCCGCCGCCGAATTTCATTCTGATCAACATCGACGATCTGGGCTACGCCGACATCGGTCCGTTCGGTTCCACACGTAACCGCACGCCGAATCTGGACCGCATGGCCAAAGAGGGCCGACGCCTGACCAGTTTCTACGCAGCGCCGGTGTGTTCGCCTTCGCGCGCCGCGCTGATGACCGGCTGTTATCCGAAGCGCGTGCTGCCGATTCCACACGTGCTGTTTCCCGGCAACGATGTGGGACTCGCCCCCGATGAAATCACCGTGGCCGAAGTCCTCCATGCAAAAGGCTACGCGACCGCCTGCGTGGGCAAATGGCATCTGGGCGATCAGCCTGAATTTCTGCCTCGGCAGCAGGGCTTCGATTTTTACTTCGGACTGCCCTACTCCAATGACATGGGTCCTGCGGAAGACGGCGTGAAAAGCAATTTGGGTGATCCGCTGCCCAAAAACAAAAAAGGCAAAGGCCAGCCGCCGCTTCCGCTGTTGCGCGACAACACCGTGCTGCAGCGCGTTCTCGCGCACGATCAGACCACGTTGGTGAAGCAATACACCGAAGAGGCCGTCGCCTGGCTGACGGCGCACAAAGACAAACCGTTTTTTCTTTACCTGCCGCATTCGGCGGTTCATTTTCCGTTGTATCCCGGCAAGGATTTTCAGGGCAAATCCAAGAACGGCCTGTACGGCGACTGGGTGGAGGAAGTCGACTGGAGCGTCGGCCAGGTCCTCAATGCGGTGCGGCAACTGAACCTCACGAACACCCTGGTGATCTTCACCAGTGATAACGGCGGCACGCCCCGCGGATTCAACACGCCGCTGCGCGGCCACAAAGGCAGCGTCTTCGAAGGCGGCATGCGCGTCCCGACCCTCGCGTGGTGGCCCGGTCATATTCTGGCCGATACTTCGACCGATGCGATCACCGGCATGATCGACATTCTGCCGACCTTCACGGCAATGGCCGGTGGCGAACTCCCGAAAGATCGTCACCTCGACGGCGCTAACATCAGCGACCTTCTGCTCGGGCAGCCCGATGCCAAGCCCGTCCATGAAACGTTTTTCTATCACCGCGGCCTCGAATTGCAGGCGATCCGTTCAGGCCTGTGGAAACTGCATTTGAAAAGCGGCGAACTGCATCATCTGGGCGATGACATCAGCGAAGCAAACAATGTCGCCGCGCAGCATCCGGATATCGTCGCGAAACTGCGCCAACTGGCCGAAGCCGCCGATGCGGATCTCGGCATCAAAGGCATCGGTCCCGGCGTACGGCCACTGGGCAAAGTGAAGAACGCGCAGCCGCTGATCGGCCATGACGGCACCATTCGACCCGGCTTCGAACCCAAGGCGACGCCATGAATCACAAGCTCTTCCGACTCTGCGTATGGATATGTCTTTTGTGTTTGCCGGTCTTCACGACCGCACGCGCACATGCAGCTGACCCCTCTGCATCGCGCCGGCCCAACATCGTCTTCATTCTCGCCGATGATCTGGGATACGCCGAATTGGGCAGCTACGGCCAGAAAAAAATCCGCACACCGCACCTCGATCAATTGCGCGCCGAAGGCATGAAGTTCACGCGCGCCTATTCAGGCAATGCCGTCTGCGCGCCGTCGCGCTGCGTGCTGATGACCGGCATGCATCCGGGCCATGCTTACATCCGCAGCAACAGGGAATTCAAACCCGAAGGCCAGGAGCCCATTCCGGCCGAAACCGTCACACTGGCCAAACGGCTGCAAGCTCGCGGCTACGTCACCGGTGCCTTCGGCAAATGGGGGCTCGGCGGACCCGGATCATCCGGCGACCCGATGAACCAGGGCTTTGATCGCTTTTACGGCTACAACTGCCAGCGCGTGGCGCACAGCTATTACCCGCCGCATCTTTGGAGTGATCGCGAGAAAATTCTGCTCGACAATCATCCGCCGGTGCCCGGTCACGGCAAGCTCGCCAAAGAGGCCGACCCGAACAGCGCCGAAAGTTACCGCGCCTTTCAAGGCAAGGACTACGCTCCGGATCGCATCAATGCCGAAGCCTTGAAATTCGTGCGCGATCACAAAGACGAGCCTTTCTTCCTCTACTACCCCACCGTGATTCCACATCTTGCGCTGCATGTGCCCGACGAAGAACTGACCCCGTATCTCAAGCTCGGCTGGAAAGATCCGCCGTTCACCGCAGACAACGGTGGCTACACGCCCCACTTCACACCGCGCGCCGCCTATGCCGCGATGATCACGCGCATGGATCGCTACATCGGCAACGTCCTCAAGCTGCTCGACGAACTGAATCTCGCCGACAACACACTGGTGATTTTCTCTTCGGACAACGGCGCCACGCATCTGAATCGCGAAGTGGACGTCGATTTCTTCGACAGCGTGGCGGGATTGCGCGGCCTCAAGGGCGAACTCTACGAAGGCGGCGTGCGCGTGCCGATGATCGCGCGCTGGCCGGGTCGAATCAAAGCCGGATCGACCACCGATCGCGTGGTGGGCTTCGAGGATGTGATGCCGACGGTTCTCGAAATGACCCGTGCCGACCTATCCGCAACGCCACCGATCGACGGTCTTTCGTTTGCCCCCACGCTGTTGGGGCAGACGCAACCCGAACGACCGTTTCTTTATCGTGAGTTTCCGAGTTACGGCAGTCAGCAGGCGGTGTGGTTCGGATCGTGGAAAGCTATTCGCACCGCAATGAACAAAGGGCCGGCGATCTCGCAACTTTATGATCTAAACGTCGACCCGAATGAAACGCGCGATCTGGCGGCGCAACACCCGGCGCAAATCAAAGAAGCCGAAACGCTCTTCGCACAGCAACACAGCCCCTCACCAGTCTTTCCGCTGCCGGGCATCGACTCGCGCAAGAAATAATCTCTGTCGATGCGATCAGGCTTCCTGGCCGTGTCGCGCAATGATGGTGGAACGAATCCCGCCGCGCCCGCGCCAATCGGTTTGCAGCACGAGCCATTTCGGATCCATGAGCTTCACCAGATCGGCGCAGATGCGGTTGGTGACATCCTCATAGAAAATGCCTTCGCTGCGGAAGGATTGGTAATACAGCTTGAGCGATTTGAGTTCGACGCAGCGCGGGCCCGGTTCGTAACGCAACGTTACCACGCCGAAATCCGGATGCCCGGTCATCGGACAGACGCTGGTGAATTCTTCGGCCACGTGTTCGATCACGTAAGACCGATCGGGATGCGAATTATCGAAACATTCGAGCAGTGAAAGGTCAGGCACGGCCGGTCTCCAGTTCGTCTATTGATCGCGCAGCGTATAAAGAACGATGCCCGAAGGCCAGGAGCCCACCGGTTTCAATGCGGACCGGGCAAAGGCTTCGAGTGTCTGCACACTTTGAATCGTCGGGTCATAACCGTAATTGCCCGGACTCAGCCAGAGCGTGAGCATCGTCCAGTCGATCACCACATGGGTATAACCCTGCTCGCGCAACCACTGTTTCGCACGCGCATGACCGCCCTCAGCCAAAGCGCGGCCCAGCGGACTGCCGTCCCACACCGTGCGGTGATCGATCGGCGTGCGCACATACAAAGGCGTGGCATAGGCTTCGGCGTAAATTTTTGAACCGGCCGGCAGTTCGTTGGCGGCGGCTTCGAAGGTCTGCAGCGGCTGATCGGGCGCGAGTCGGTCAGATCGCAATTCGGGCGCATCGATGAACAGCGCGGCATGGCCCTCGACCTGCGCCACCCACAAAGACCAACTCATGATCAGCGCCACGCCAATGGTGATCACCGCGCCTACGCGCAAAATCATCTCTCTTGGCCCTGAACACGATGCCAGACCCAAACCGATCAACATGGCCGCAGACCACGCCAACGGCAAAAGAAACCGACTCATGTGATGCGTTTTCAAAATCCAGAAAAGAACTTGAACGCCCAGCACCACGCAAAGCGCCAGCGCGGCACGACGTCGCGTCGCGTGACGACAAGCCAACCCCGCGCCGATCAGCGCCATCGGCCAGATCAGCCATGCAAACTGCGTATGAAACAAACCGCGCGCGGCTGAAAACAAATGCTTGATCGCTTCACCCATCGGCGTGTGCGGGCTGTGCGCGGCATTCCAACGCGCCGCCTGTTCGGCCGTCCAATGTGCCGTGCCGAAGACTTCGGTCAACAACGGAAACGTCGGCATGCCCACCCAGAGGCTGTTGCGAATCAACCACAAACTGAACACCAAGCCTGAGACCAGCGCCATTGCCGCGATGCACTTCGCACGATCCACGCGCGGCGCATCGCCACGCACCCAGACGGCCAATGCCAACGGCGCTGCCACAAAGCCGATGGAAGTCAGCTTGGTCAGAATCGCGGCGCCCACCAACAAGCCCGCGCCTGCGCCCTGTTGCCAGACATGACCCGGGCGCGACAGCATCATCCATGCCGCCACACCGAAGAAGGCTGCCGCCTGTTCGTTGTAAGCCATCGAGCCGGTGACCAGCACCCAGGGCAAGGCGAGATACACAGCGCCGGCCAGCACGCCGGCCGCAATCGCTCGATCCTCGGGCACCGAAGATGAATCTGACGCGAGGCGTGCAACGCTCCACGCAATCAATTTTGCCGTGCCCACCGCCATCGAGGCATGCAGAAGCTGAGCCGCGATCGCGCCCTCGATCACACCGCCGCGCAGCAGCGCCATGTGCGCGTACACCGCTTCCCAAAGATTGGGCATGTAGGAATAAGCGTTACTCGGATCGCCCGTGATCTGACCCGTCGCGAGCCACTGTTTGGGCAACTGCAGATGGTAAGTCAGCACGTCATAACCACCGGCTTCGGTCGGCTGCCACAACACACCGGCCGCCACGGTGGCGGCCACACCCAGCAAGCCGATCACCGGCATGACCAACAGCATCGACCAGGGCAAAGGATGCGCACGAATTTGTTTGAGATCTTCGCGCTCTGCCGAAAGACGCCAGATCGCCAGCGCCATACCGACGCCGATCCAGGCCCACGCCACAAACACATTCAAACCGCCCAGCAGACCGCACACCCAGAAACCCATGGAGAGAATCGCCGCGCCCAGACCGGCGCGCACCATCCAGCATCCGATTCGGTCCGGATCTTTCGATTCAAAAACCCGACTGGCAGCCGCGCCGAAACCCACCGCCGCCAGCCACCACGCGTAGACAAACACCGCTTCGCGCAACAACGCAAACAGCGCCAGCGGCAACCCGAACCAGCCGCGCGGGAAAACCACCCTGCGCCGCCAGCGCAATCGACAGCAAACCCAGAAGAATCGCGCCGATCAGCATGCGCCGGGACGTCGATGACACCGGAGCGGTTTCATCGGTCACGGTTCGGCCCGCTTCGCTGGTTCGGATTCAGGTGCGGCCTCGGCATGATCGTCGAGTTCGAACAGGCGGCGCAGGGCCGTGGCGAACATCGCCGCTTCGGGCCCACTGGTATCGCGCCCGAGCGCATTCAAAGGCCGGTGAAGAATCTTGTTGATCAGGCGATGTGTGTGTTCATCGATCAGATCGCGCACGCGCTGTGCGTCGGTTGCTTCGCCCGCCGGTCCGAGCAGCTTGTTGATCGTGCGCTGACTTTCGGCCGACCCGATGGTTTGCAACTTTTGACGCAAACGCTTGATCAACTCGCTGAAGTCATCGGTCTGAATGGCCGCATAACAAGCCGCCACCGCGGGCTCGACCAGAGACTCGGCGGCGCTGACTTCACCGCCGCGCGCGCCGGCATGCTCGGCCAATGTTTTCTGAAGATCGTCCAGATCGTAGAGATACACGCCGGCCAATTCGCGCACCGCCGGATCGAAATCGCGCGGCACGGCGATATCAATGATGAAGATCGGACGAAAGCGTCGCCGCTTGAGCAGCGGACGAAAGCGCGCCGCATCCACAATCGGCTGCTTCGCGCCCGTCGAACTGATCACCACATCGGCCTCGATCAGATGTTCATCGAGCGCCTCATAGGCCACCGCCGTGCCGCCGAAACGGTCGGCCAGATCTTCAGCCCGCGCCGCCGTGCGATTGCAGATCATCACACGACCGGGCTTGAGTTCCGAAAAATGCCTGAGCGTGAGTTCGGTCATCTTGCCGGCACCGAGCGTCAGCACGGTCTTGTCGGCGAAAGACTGAAACAGATGCCGCGCAAAATCCACCGCCACCGCCGACACGCTGGTGCGCCCGGCACTCAGCGCCGTCTCGGATCGCACGCGTTTACCGATCGACAAGGTCGCCTGAAACAAATGGTGCAACACCGGGCCGACTGTGCCGGCATCCTGCGCCATGCGATAGGTGGTTCGCACCTGTCCGAGGACCTGCTCTTCACCCAGTACCATCGAATCGAGACCCGAGGCCACACGCATCAGATGGCGCACGGCCCGCTCGTTGTCATGGTGATAACACACCGACGCGAGTTCGCCTTCGGTGACTTCAAAACGATCAGCCAGATACGACACCACTTCTTCGGCACGCGGATGACCGTGCAACGGGCGCGCCGCATAAATTTCGGTGCGGTTGCACGTCGACAAAATCGCCAGCTCCGAACCATCGAACAGCTCGGCCAGTTCGCGCAGGGCTTCTGCGGCGGCGGCCTCGTTCATCGCGATGCGCTCGCGCAATTCGACCGAGGCGGTCTTGTGCGAAATGCCCACGCAGAGGACGTGCATCAGGGATGGCCCTCCTGCAACACGGCTTTCACATCATGAGCGGCGGGCTCTTCGGGTGTCACGTGGTTTTTCGGCAGCGCTTGAGCGATGCCCAATACGGTCAGCAGAAGAAAAAATCCGACGATGGACAGAATCGCCGCGCGTCGCCCGCGAAACGTCGGCACAAAACGCACGTGCATCACCAGCGCGAAGATCACCCACACCACACCCGCCAGCAAGACTTTTGGCGATACCCACCATGCCGCACCCAGATGATGCGGGCCGCCCAACACTTTCACGCCGCCGGTGAGCAGCGCGAGTGTAAGCAGTACAAATGAAACCGTCGCCTGGCGCACGATGGCGCCTTCGATGGATTCCAGATTGCCCAAGCGTCCGAGTCGCGCCAATCGGTCGGCGCGATGATCTCTGGCTCGCATCTGACGATCGACATACAACCACAGTGCGCCAGCCGAAGCCGCGATCACCGCGCTGAGCATGCCGACAAACACGCAAAGCAGATGCGCGGTGTCCCAAACGCTGCCGATCTCGAAAAGCCGGAACGTCCACCAACTTGCGCACACCGCCCACAACGAAAGCACCGCCAGCGCCGGCCACGCGAAGAGACCCACGCCCGCCAGACGATTCGTCCATTTCAGATAGGCATGCGCCGCAGCCAGAAGCGTGATCAACAAAGCAAGGCCATCGACGTGCGAATGCAGCGGAGCCCACGAGGTGTTGACGCTCAGCGCCCGGTAAATCAGCAAGACACTCAGGCCCAGCGTAAGTCCCGTGGCCGACGCGCGCAGCCATGCTGCAGCCCAGGGCACTTCGCGGCGCAGACTCAAAAGAGACAAGCCGGTGGAAAACATCGCGCACACCGTGGCAGCGATCAACGCGAGTGTGGTGGGCCAATCGGTGGGCGCGTTCATGCGGTGGACTCACCGTATTCCTGGAGGATCGCACGAAAATAATCGGCCAGCGCCTCCTGGCCATCTTCTTTAAGGACGCGCATCGCGCGACCTTCGACCAGACGGCGCATCGCCTCGTGACGCAAATCGATGTTCGGAATCTGACGCTGCGCCGCTTTTCGGAAGGGTTCAACGATGCCCAGCAGCGTCACCCAGTCGCCATCGAGCTGACCACGCAATTGATCGAGAATGTCGGCACCGGCGCGGGCGCTCATGCCGCCGGTCGATACCGTCAGTGTGATCGGGCCCACGCGCCGATGGGCCGGCACGAAAATGTCGCAGGCATCCGGGTTGTCGACGCGATTGACCAGCGCTCCACTTTCGCGAGCCGCTTCGGTGGCTTGAGCGTTCACATCCGGATCATCGGTGGCGATCACCACAATGAAGGCGCCGGCCAGGTCATCCACTGAAAAGGGGCGCCGTTCGATCTTGACCGGCAGTTTGGCCAGTTCATCGACGACCTGAGGGGCGATCACCGTCACCTCGGCACCGGCCTCGACCAGCCAGGCGGCGCGCCGCGAAGCCACGCGCCCACCGCCCACAATCACAGCCCGGCGGCCTTCGACCCTTAACATCACAGGCAAATCAGCCATAACCGGTTATCTTATCGCCCTCGCCGGGCATTGGCCCGGCATGGACGAACACGGCCGATCAGGCCCGATAACGCCTCTGATGTGCGAGAATTCCGATGATCGATCTCAAAGATCTGCGCGACCATCCCGACCGTTACCGCCAAGGCGCTGCCGCCAAGGGCATGTCGGTCGATATCGACGCCCTGCTCGCCCTCGACAAGCAGTTGCGCGTCCTGATGACCGAGCGCGAATCACTGACGGCCGAAAAAAACAAAATCGGCAAAGAGATCGGCCCGCTGATGGGTCAGATCAAAAAAGCGGAGGGCGACGCGAAAACCGATCTCGAAGCCAAACTCGCCGAACTCAAACAGCGCCCCGAACAGATCAAGGCGCATGAACAAACGCTGCTGGAACAGATCGCCGAACTCGAACCCCGGCGCGATGCCCTCTGGCTGGACGTGCCCCAGCCCCCGGATGATGACGTGCCGCGCGGCCAGTCTGCCGCAGACAACGTCGAGCTGCGTCAGTGGGCCGCGCCCGGATTCGATCCGGCAAAATCATTTGCCGACAACAAGGGCTTTGAACCCAAAACGCACATCGAACTCGCCCTCGAACTGGGCCTGGTGGATTTCGAACGCGGCGTGAAAATGGCCGGCACGCGCAGTTATGTACTGACCGGCGACGGCGTGCGCCTGCATCACGCCATCTTGCGTTACGCCTTTGATTTCATGACGGTCACGCACGGTTTTACCGGCATGAGTGTGCCGGTGATGGTGCGTGAAGATCTGATGGTCGGCACCGGGTTTTTCCCGCATGGCCGCGAACAGGCGTATCAGGTCGGCAATCCGACCTCGGATCATCAACTGTTTCTCACCGGCACCGGCGAAGTGGGTCTGATGGGTCTGCACGCCGACGAAATTCTCGATGGCGACACGCTGCCGCGCACGTACACCACGGTATCGACCTGCTTCCGGCGCGAAGCCGGTTCGGCCGGCAAAGACACCGCCGGTTTGTATCGCATCCATCAGTTCGACAAGGTCGAGCAGGTGGTCATCTGCCGCGCCGATGAGGCCGAAAGCCGCGCTTGGCACAAAAAGATGATCGGTTATGTCGAGGCCATGCTGCAGACGTTGAGCCTGCCCTACCGCCTGCTGCAATGCTGCACCGGCGATCTGGGCCCGAAGAACGCCGACATGATCGACATCGAATGCTGGATGCCAGGACGCGGCGAAACCGATGCCAAGGGACGCCCACAAGGCGACTGGGGTGAAACCCATTCGGCGAGTCGACTCTATGACTACCAGTGCCGACGTTTGAATCTGCGCTACAAGGATCCGCAGACCAAGAAAAACGTCGTCGCCCATGCCCTGAACAACACCGTGGCGGCCAGCCCGCGCATTCTGATCCCGATCCTCGAAATCCATCAGAACGCCGGCGGCTCCGTCACCGTGCCCGAACCCCTGCGCCCCTACATGGGCGGCCAGGACACGCTGGGCTGATTCAGCGAGCGCTTCACACGGGGTTCAATATTTCATCTTGTCCCCCGTCGGTTCCGCTCCTAGCATAAAAGCCGATAGACGCGGAGGATGCATCGCCATCACCGCAAACCCGGGAGGTTGAGTTGAGCGATAACGCCAAGGCGTTTCTGCTGCTTGTGTTGCTGGCATGTATCTCTCTGCCTCCGATCGCCTGGGGCTTTCCCGATCTTTTGCCCGGTCCGCTGACGCCTCTGTGTCGCTATGCGATGCCGGTGATCGGTGTGATTGCGCTCGCCGTGGCAGCATGGGCACTGTTCCGACGTGACAAGGTTCCGAATTTTCTGGACCGACTCGGTGGCAATTATTTCGAGCGCGACGGATTCTGCTTTCTGCTGGTGCCCAGCGTACTCGGCGACACCGCCCTGATGAACGTCCACTACCAGAACAAACACAACCGCCCGTGTCAGGCGAAAGTCGCGCTGCGCCCGAGTCAGGGCGGCATCGTGCATCGCACCGAAAAATCACCGAAGCCCGATGAACAACTCACCATCCCGATCGATTGCGAAGGTGGCGCCTACGGCGTGACTTCGATGCCATGGGGTGTGCCGCGCGCGAACTGCAGGGACGCGATCTGTCTTTTGATATCGCCGCTGCCGTGCGCTACCCCGAAGGCCAGGGCGCATTGCTGCGTTTCGGGTACGGCTTGAAAGTCGGTCACGCCGACTGGGTGGGGTGGACCGGACCCAAATCCGGCGCAGCGCCCGCCGCGCCTTTGTCGACCACGGGCAAACTCATGCTGATGAGTCCGGCGCGGGCAGAAATCGCCGTACCGGTGGGTGTGATCGAGACTGTGCCGGATGATTCGCCCATTGTCACGCAAACGCTCTGGCGCCCCGGCGATCCGGACGATCCAATGCTGCACGAGCGCGTGCCGCTGCTATCGGCGACGATGTAATCGGCGCTGCGCGACCGCGCCTATCCCGCACGCGATCATTCCTATCGTCAGCCATTCGGCCAGATGCCATGGTTCGGTGATGTAGTGCGCCGGCTCCACCGCCGATGTCGCGCCGTGACCCGGATGCGCCCAAGCCGATGCGGCCATCGCGCCTGTGCCGATCCATACGACATACTGCAGAAACTTCATGCTGAATCTCCGTGTACCCGTTCGCCGACATGATAACCCACGTACAATAGGTGTCATGAATCCGCTGCGCATCGAAGGCCTGAGCAAGATCTATCCCACGGCGGGCAGTGACGTTCGCGCACTGGATCAAATCGATCTGACCGTCTCCGCAGGCGATTTCGTGGCCATCATGGGCGCCAGCGGCTCAGGCAAAAGCACCTTGCTTCACCTGATGGCCGGCCTCGCCAAACCGGATACCGGCCATGTCTATGTCGAAGATCGCGATCTGAACACGATGGCCGATCGCGTGCTGACGCAATTTCGAGCGCAACACATCGGTCTGATTTTCCAGGCCTTTCATTTGATTCCAGCACTGTCGGCTCGCGAGAACGTGGCGCTGCCGATGCGCTTGCTCGGACAGCGCAGTACTGAAGCATTGCAAAGCGCCGACGACTGGCTCGATCGTGTGGGATTGTCGGCACGACGCGAACATCGCCCCGATGCGATGTCCGGCGGCGAACAACAGCGCGTGGCCATTGCCCGCGCCCTCGCGCCGAAACCCGCCATCGTGCTGGCCGATGAACCCACCGGCAATCTGGATTCGGTGGCCGGCCAGTCCATCTGCGATCTTTTGCGCGCACTCAATACCGACCATCAAGTGACCATCGCCATGGTCACCCATGAACCGGAAGTCGCCCGTCACGCGCGGCGCGTGGTGGTCCTGCGCGACGGGCGCATGGTGGATCAATTCGAGACCGAAGGTCTGGCTGATGCCGCCTCACTGGCGATGCGCTATCGTCGCGCCATCCACGGGGCTGACGCGTGCTGACCCTTCGTCTTGCCCTGGCGCACCTTCGACGCCACCCGACGCGAGCGCTGCTGACCATCGCCGCCATCGCCATCTCAGTGAGTCTGATCGTGGCCATGGCCGGCGGCCTGCGCGTGCTGCGCGATGCCACCTATCGCGGACTCGACACCGCCTTCGGCGCGATCGATGTGGCCGTGACACCGGTCGGCCGTAATGGATCGATCGGCCCCGAAACGGTGCAGCTTCTGAGTGCCGACCCACGCGTACACACCACACGCTTGCGTCTGGAAGTGCGCGCCATCCCGGTAGGCTCTGACGACAAGCCGCTGTTCGAATGGCCTCTGCCGGTGGTCGGTGTGCGCCGCGCCGATCGCAATGCCGACACCGATCCCCCGCTGAAATCCGGTCGATGGTTTGAAGACGCCGCCGAGGCCGAAGTCGTCCTCAGTGATGAAGTGGCGCAAAAAATGAATGTCGGCATCGGTGATCAATTCGCGCTGCCGCGTCTCGATGGCGACCCGCTGGAACTCACCGTGGTGGGCATTCTTCAGAAGCCGGACATCCTGTGGATGTCGGCGCCGCGACTTTATTTGCCGTTGACCGTTCTCCAAAACTGGGCCGGGCGCCCCGGCCATGTGAACAAAATAGAAATCGATCTGATCCCCGGTGCTGATCCGGAAATCTACACCGCAGACCTGCAACGCAAGACTGATGCCGACACCCTTCGTTTCAAAACCGTGGCATCACAACGCGATCGTTTCGAGCAGGCCTTTGCCGGACTGGATCTCGCCGCGGCCATGGCCGGCGGTGTGATCACGATGACGGCCGTGTTCATCGTATTCACCACATTGTCGATGGGTGTGTCTGAACGCGCACGCATCCTCGGCATGCTGCGCGCAATCGGCGCGACGCGACGGCGCATCGCCGGACTCGTGCTGATCGAAGCCTGGTGCCTGGGTCTGGCCGGCGGATTGATCGGCCTTGCGATCGGGTCGATGTGGCTGATGCTGGCCCAGTGGTGGAAACCGAACCTCTTCGACTTCACCGGTTACGCCGCACTGGCCGGCACCGGTTGGGGATTGGGCGCCGCGCTCGGTACCGTCACAGGCGCTGCGGCGCTGCCCGCATGGGCGGCCACACGCACGCGCCCGATCGAAGCCATCACCGCCGCCGGGCGCACCACTTCGCCGCGCATCCTCTGGGGTTGCGGCGCAACAGGTCTGCTGCTTCTGGCGCTGGATCCGCTTTTCGCCTTCTGGCCCGATCTCGAACCGGCCGTGCGCCTGCAATGTCATCTGTGGATCGGTCTGGCCGCGCTGCCCTTGGGACTGGCCTTGATCGCCCCTCTGCTGGTGCGCGCGATCAGCCCTCTGCTTGGTCATATCGCCGCCATCTGCCTGCGCGTACCGCATGCCTTGCTGTCTCAACAGATCGGCGGCAATGTGTGGCGGTCGGCCGGCACCGCAGCGGCACTGATGGTCGGGCCGCTGTGCATGACCGCCGTCCAAGTCCACGGGCGTTCGATGATTGGATCGCTCGCGCTGCCCACGCGTTTTCCCGACATGGTCATGATGTCACTGTCGCCGTTCGGCCTCGATCCGAAAGATGTCCTTGCCGTCGAAGCCGTCGAAGGTGTCGCGCCCGACAGCGTGCTGCCCATCGTGGTGCTGCGCCCTGAACTGGGTCAGAGCGTCTGGAAGTTATTCTCCGTACTCCCCACACCCGAATCCACCGCGCTGTTTGCCGTGGATGTGGATCGCGCTTTGGGCCAGAGCGGTCGGCCGCCGATGATCGAATTCGATTTCATCGAAGGCGATGCCGCTGGTGCCGCCGCCAAATTGCGCACAGGTCGACACGCGATCGTGACCGAAGCCTTCAAAGAGCAGAAGGGATTGAAGCTCGGCGACAAAGTTCCGGTCAAAACACCCAAAAACGGTGAAGTGGCGTACACCATTGCCGGAATTGTGCGCGCGCCAGGCGCCGATCTGGTCGCGCGGCTCTACGACATGGAAGGTGAGTTTGAAACCTGGACCACCACCAGCATTCTGACCACCATCGACGATGTCGAACGCGACTTCGGTCCGCAGCGCATCTTTCTGTTTCTTTTTGATGTCGAAGCCACGCGCGATCGTAAACTCATCGAGAACGAAGTGCGCCATCGTCTCAAATCCTTCGGCGTGCTGAGCGCCGACGCCCGACATCTCAAATCCATGCTCGATCGCATCATGGGTCGCCTGCTTGAAACCATTTCCACCCTTGCGCTGGGCGCCTTGCTGATCGCGGCTTTCGGTGTCGCCAACACGGTGGCCGCTTCGGTGCGCGCGCGGCGCTGGCAACTGGGCGTGATGCGCAGCCAGGGACTCAGCCGATCGATGTTGATTCGGCTGATTGCTGCAGAAGGCCTGCTTCTCGGAGCGCTCGCGGCTCTCATGGGCATCGGTGGCGGCCTGATGTTGGGACTGGATGCCAATGGGCTGGCCACGCGCGTTCTCGGACAGCGCGTGCCGACGGTGATCCCAATCTCGCCCCTGCTCGTGGCCGCAGGCGCCACGGTGACCGTGGCCCTCCTGGCCAGTCTGTGGCCGGCCATTCGGACCGCTCGAACCGTCGTGCTGACGCTCCTAACTGCCGATCGCAGCGATGTATGAGGCAATGCCGCCTCGAATTGTCATGCCTATAATGCCTGCGGAGGGTTTGGTCTCGTCAGTCGTGGGCGCGGTGGGCGCCGGGCGGGGTCAACGCGGCAGCGGATCCCACACTCATGTCCGATTCAGAACAATCTCAAGACGCTCAATCGGCTCACATTCAGGTGCGCGACAAAGACGGCACCATGATGAAGGTGCCCTTGCGTCAAAAGCAGATCCTGATCGGCCGCTCCAACCAGTCCGGTTTACAACTCAACAGCAACTCGGTTTCGCGTCAGCATGCGGAACTTTATTGCGATCCGTTCGGTCAGTGGTGGCTGCGCGATCTGGGCAGCCGCAACGGCACCGTCATCAATGGCGAACAGGTGTATCAGGATGCCCAGCTCGATCACGGCGACCAGCTTCTGGTCGGCCGCTTCGAAATGGTGTTCTACCTGGATGCGGCTCCCATCGGCACGCACACGTCGCAGGATGCGCCGGCGTCTTATGACGAGCCGGTTTCCGTATCGCCTTCCTTTCCCGGCGATGATGACGACGAAAATGACAACAATGACTGGGAAGCGCCGCCGGTTTCACAAACGCGGCGCAAGCCTTTTGTCATCGGTAACAGCACTGATTTATCCGCCACCGTCCCCATCGTGCCGATCGGCATGGATGACGACAGCGACAAACCGATCGCCTCTTCAGGATCGCAGCCCAAAGCCAAGATCGACACCATTCACCTTTCGACACTCGCCGAATTCGGCAACCGACTGACCAAAACCGACGACACAAAAGAGCGCCTTCGCCTGTTGTGCCGCCTGATGGTGCGCAATGATTATCATGGCCGATCGGCCGTTGCGCTGCGCACCTTCCGCAATCCGAAGCAGCGCCCTGAAGTACTCTGCCAGCCGCAATTGTCGCTCAGCGGCGGCAATCCCCCGAATGTTTCACGCAAACTGCTGATGGCCGTGACCAAAAGTGAAGCGCCTATTCTGCTCACGCCGGCCAGCCGCGATCTTGGCGCCCCGCCGCCGCGCGGCACCGCCGCCATCGCCTGCCCGCTGCGTGTGGACAAGGATTTCGTCGATGTGCTGCACGTGACGATGCCCGAGGCCTACGGCTCGGTCGAATGGATGGCACTGATCACGCTCGCCGCCCAGCAATACATGCAGACCGAAGCGGCCATCGCCGTCCGCAAGCAGGCCGAAATCACTGCGGCGATGGAACGCGAACTGGCCAGCGCCCGCAAAATCCAGATGAATCTGGTACCGACCAAGACGCGCGTCAAAGGACTCGACGTCACCGTCGGTTTTGAACCCTGCAAATGGGTCGGCGGTGATTATGCCGATGTGGTGAAACGCCCGGACGGGCGCGTGCTTCTGGTGCTGGCCGATGTCTGCGGCAAGGGCTTGCCTGCCGCACTGGTCACCAGCAGCCTGCACACGATGGTGCATGTCTCAGCCCGCGCCGATCTTGACCTTCAGGCGATGATGAACAATCTCAATGAGCATCTGTGCGAATCGCTTGCCGAAGGCACATTCGTGACCATGGTCGCGGTGGATCTCGATCCGGCCACCGGCAAACTGGAGTGCGTGAATGCGGGTCATCCGCCGATTTTCGTCCTCGACCCCAATGGCGGCCTGCGCCATCTGCAGCACTCGGCCAATCTGCCTCTGGGCATCGCGCCGCGCCCACTGTCCCTCGAAAAAGACACGCTCGAACTCGGCCACCTGTTGACGCTGTACTCCGACGGCCTGACGGAACTTCCCGACGAAAACGGACAACTGCTCGGCGTGGAAGAACTCGGTCAATATCTGATGGCCATCTATGCCGGCAAAGAGAATCAACCGGTGGAGCTTTGCGCCGACGCGTTGATCCGCGAAATGGAAAAGCTCGACAACGGGCGCGACCCCACCGACGACCGCACCTTCCTTCTGGCCCGCCGAGCCATCCCGGTGAAACCCAAGCCGGTGCCTGCTCCACCCGGAGCGCGCACCGAACCCAAGCCGGCACCGCAGAAAAAGCGAAGCGAAACCGACGAGATCATCGATCTGTCGAAAAGCATTCCGATCGATCCGGATACCGGCAAGCCTGATCCGGAAGCCGGCACATCGCTGTCGCAACTCAATGATCAGCTCGATGAATCGGGCATCGATCTGGTCGGCCCCGGCGACGCCTCGGCCCTGCTGGATGTCGAAGACGAAAGCGGCTTCCGACGATCCATCGACTGATCGCCTTTTCTCACAAACCATGTGCATGAAAAAACCCCGGCGAAATCGCCGGGGTTTTTCAGTGGGCGGAGAAGGATTCGAACCTTCGAAGGCTTACGCCAGCAGGTTTACAGCCTGCCCCATTTGGCCGCTCTGGCATCCGCCCGAGGAGCGCCATTGGCCCGCAGGGAGCCAAAGGGCCGCCATTGTAACGGTGGGCCGGATTGGTTCAACCGACCCTATAATCGCCCACTTCCTTCCCGATCAGGAATCCCCACCACGTGAAACCGCTTGCGATGCTTTGCCTTGTCGGGTTACTTGCCGCTGGCGCTGATGCCGAAAGCCAGTCCGTCATCTCCGATGAAGCCGCTGCGGATGCCAACGCCGCAAGCTGCATACTCGAAGTGGTCGACGCCGAAACAGGCCGCCCCCTTCCGGCACGCGTCATCGTCACGGCATCAGAGGGTTCCTTTCTGGATGGCTCGGGGCGCGGCGTGTATGCCGACGGCCGATTCTTCATCGATGGATCCTGCACATTCACCGTGCCGCCGGGCACCACGCGCATTCAAGTTCGTTGCGGCCCCAACTACATTCCCCTCGACACGCGCATCGATGCGCGTATCGGCCGGCGCATCATGCTACGCGCCAACATGCATGAATGGTTCTCTCCTGAACGCGCCGGCTGGTATGCCGGTGATCATCACGTGCACGCCCAACATGATGCCCATGCCGCCGTGCGCACCGACCTTGCCTACGCGGCACTTCAGGCGCGGGCCAATGGCCTGAGCATCCTGACCGAGGCCGGATCAAGTGTCAGCTATGACGGTATCGAGAAACTCAACACGGACCGCTTTCTGATGCGCTATGCGCCAGAACAGCGCCCCGGCCCGTTCATCGGCCATCTGTGCACGCCCGGCATCGACAAGCCCATTGCCTACGGCGAAGTCAAAAAGCTCTTTGCCCAGGCGATGCCGCATCATGCCCTGCTCGAAGAAATCAACCGGCGCGGCGGCGTGATGATCCACACGCATCCCACCACACCGCCACACCAGTTGCACTGGATGGGCGCCGCCATTCTCTACAGCGATGCGGTTCTCGGGCGCACCGCGCATGCACTGGATCTGGATTCGGATGCCACGCAGGCCCTCTGGTTCGCCGCGCTGAATCTCGGCAACACACTCGCCGCTTCGGGCTCCACCGATGCAGCACTCGGACGCCTGAAAACACACAGCCCGGGCGATCGACGCGTGTATGCTCGCGCCGACAAGCTCGATGCGGCTCAGCACGTGGCGGGCATTCGCGCCGGCCATACGATTGCGACCAATGCCGGCCCCTTGTTTGCAACGCTCACGCTCGACGGCAAAGGTCCGGGTGAAACGGTTGCTCATCAGCCGCGCTCGCATGAATTGGTGATTCAAGCCCACAGTCTAAATCCGTTGACGCGCCTGGCCGTCTTTCGCAGTGATCGGGGCTGGATCGAATTGAAACCGGACGCCGCGCTACAACATCAGGAAATCCGCCACGCACTGGATGTGCCGATGGATCACTCGATCTGGATCGTCCTCCGCGCCGAATCCGGTGCGTCATGGTCGGTGAGCAGTCCGATTCATATCGGCGCGCAACCCAAGACCGCAAGCACACCCGCCACCGCCCTGCTGCTTCAGATATCAAATGCGACGCGATTTGCACAACTCAGTGATGAATTCTTTCTGCACGCAATAGCAACCGTCTCGCCCGGCGACCCGATCGCATCCGTCGAGATCCTGCGCGACACGAAAAGGGTGCAACGCTATGCGCCGGAAGATGGCAACGCGATCATCGGCGAACTCACACCGGTGACCGGCCCCTTCGGGCCTTACGCGCCCGGGCGCGTCTGGTTTCCCGAGGCCTCGGCACCTCTGCATCTGCAGGCCGACTGGCCTGTCACGCAATCGGGTTGGTATGCCCTGCGCGTGACCACCCGATCCGGGCGCTCGCAAGAATCGGATGCCGTGCGTTTCGACATCGCCGATCCGAACAGCCATCAAATCAGTCTGGCGCATCTCGACGGGCCGGCCACGCAACTGCGCCTGTGGGGCTTCGGCGGCGAGATGCTGCGGGCCAAAATCACCGACGGCGATCACTGGTGGTTCCCGCAAAAATCCTTTTACCGCATGAGTTGGCGCATCGGCGATCACCAGGCCGCCATCGGCGCGGCTGAATCGACGGCACTCGAGCGGTTTCGCCCACGACCCTGAATGCGCAGCCTCATCGCGTAGAGGGTGTTATAAACTTAAACCGCCGTGAAGCGCGATATTTCGGGATTCTGTCGCCGTGTCGAGGGGCGCAAGCGGCCTCTTTCGGCCGCTGAGTACCCGCGACCAAGACAGAAGCACGAAATAGCCGCTGCAACAAGAGTGAAAGTTCATAACACCCTCTCTATACTCGCCGCCCGTGACACACCTTTGCGTTTCCATCTTCGTCGAGGATCTTGCGGCCGCTCACGCGGCCGGCGCTATCGCTGCCGAACGCGGTGCAACCTTGCTCGAATACCGGATCGATCGATTCGCCGGCGGCCCCGAGGGCGTCACCGAACTGGTCCAACGCGCGCCCCTGCCATGCGTGATCACCTGCCGACCCGATTGGGAAGGCGGCGCCTATGAAGGCGACGACGAAACACGTCTCGGTTTGTTTGTCGCCGCCGCCGAAGCCGGCGCTCACGCGATCGACGTCGAACTCAAAGCTCTGGAACGCGATGCCGCCTTCCGCGCCCGCATTCGAGCGATCGCAAACCATGGTCCGAAACTGATCGTGTCGAGCCACGATTTTCAAACGCGCCCGGCCGATCTGCAGCGGCGCATTCGCGCCATGATCGAAGAGCCTGCCTGCGACGTGGCGAAAATCGCATGGACCGCGCGCTCGCTGCGCGACAACCTCGAAGCGTTTGAATTGATCGAGCATCGCGCCAAACCCGTCATCGCCCTGTGCATGGGCGAAGAAGGTCTGGCGTCGCGCGTGCTGGCAAAAAAATTCGGCGCCTATCTCACATTCTGCGGTTTGGAAGAAAACAGCGGCACCGCGCCGGGCCAGGTTTCGCTCGACACCATGAAGCGACTTTACCGCTGGGATGCCCTGCGCGAAGACACGCGCGTCTACGGCGTGATCGGCCATCCCGTGGGGCATTCGCTCAGCCCGCACATTCATAACGCCGGTTTCGAAGCCACCGGTTTCAACGGCGTGTATCTGCCGATGCCGATCGGCCCCGAATATGAACGCTTCAAAGCCACCGTTTCGACATGGCTCGATCACGCGCCGCTGCATTTCCGCGGCGCGTCGGTCACGATTCCGCACAAAGACAACTTGCTGCGCTTCGTGCGCGAAGCGGGTGGAACCATTGAACTCCTTGCTGATCGCATCGGCGCGGCCAACACACTCACCGTGGATGACCAAGGCCAGCTTCACGCATCGAATACCGATTATGCCGCGGCATTGGACGCGGTCTGCGCGGCATCGAACATGAAACGCGAATCACTCGCCGGCAGGCGCGTGGCCGTGCTGGGCGCCGGCGGCGCAGCACGCGCCGTCGTGGCGGGCTTTGCCCATTACGGCGCGGCAGTGACGATCTTCAATCGCACGGCCGCAAAAGCTGAATCCCTGGCGCATGATTTTGCCGATGCGACCAGATCCGTCACCGTCGGCGCGGCCGAAGCGCTGACGGATCAGCCCTTTGAGGTTTACATCAATTGCACACCGCTGGGCATGCATCCTCACGTGGATGCAGCGCCCATGCCCACATGGCCTGACGCGCTCGATGCAAAAACCGTCGTGTTCGACACCATCTACAATCCGGCCCGGACGCAGTGGCTGCGCAGCGCCGACAAACGCGGCTTCAAAACCGTTTCAGGCATTGAGATGTTCGTGCGTCAGGCCGCGGCGCAGTTCGAAGCGTGGACAGGCCGATCCGCGCCCGTGGATGTGTTCACTGAGGTGATCCGCCATCGTCCGGCACCGTGACCGGTTCGTCCGGGACGGTGTTTTTATCCGCCGCGACATCCAGTGCTTCGTCCACCACCTGCTTGAGTTCTGCCGCCACGTCGATGACAAAATCGGCGTCGGGCATGTCCATCGCATCGCAGCGCTGTTTCAGATCGGCGGTCAGACGGCGCAGATCCGCATCATTGAGATCGCGCATCTTTTTATTGCCGTCGATGCCTTTCTCCATATAGGGATCGAAAATCTCCTCGAGCGCCTCCCACGGAAGTTTCTTCTCGTGTAACGCCCGCGCACAGCGTCCCAGCTGGCGCCGGGCATCGGCCTTCTCCGACTCGCTCAATCCGGACGGACGAATTTCACCCTCTTGAATGGCGAGCAGCGCCATGGCCGCCGGCAGGCGCGAACCCACGAAGCTATCCATCAAACGCCTGAATGCGGCTTGGTCGAGCTTGTCTTCGGCAATCGCCGTCTCGATGCGTCCGATCTGTTCAAGCACGCGCTGCTTCTGATCGGCCGGCAATTCGGATTCCTGAATGGCCTGGCGCGCCACATGCGTGGCGATGCCGCCGAAGAAGCGCGCCGGATTCGACGCAATCCAAAGCACCGCCGCCACCGCCAGAATGAACACGACCGCCGCCGTTCCCAGACAACCGAACAGACAGGTGTTGGATCCCCGGGTTTTCCGTTGAGGTTCCATTTCAGTCATGGTGATGGCTCCGCAGGTGAATCAAGAATCCGGTCGACCGTGGTTCGCACGCGTTCTACCACGTTCAGATCGAACGGATCATCGGCGATTTCAGCGGCGTCGGCCGCCGATCGCCAGTACGCGATCAGATCCAGTAATTCGAAACGACTCAAGTCGTGTTTGAGCCGACGACGACCGGTTTCATCGAATGCCGTGATCAACTCACGCGCTGATTCGGCCGACGCCGCGCTGATCCGGCCTTCAAGGACGCCGCGCATGAACCGCTGAACCTGAAGTTCGGAATCCTGTTTTTCTGTTTCGCTCAAATGAATCGAAGGCTGCGCCACGCGCCGGTCCACATACCAGAACAGTGCCAACGCAAACACGTGACTATCGACCAGGGCTTCACGGGCGCGCCGCAAATCTTCCAGCGTGATCCGGGCATCGCAAGCCGCCTGATACAGGCGCTCGACTTGATACCGGCATTCGGCCTTCTGCACGTCGGAAATCGGTGCGGCCTCGATGGTTTCAAGCAGGTGATTTCGTACGCCCAGACGCGCCTCAGTCAATTCCTGCTTCACGCTCTGTCGCGTGGACTGGATCACCCAGATCACGAAGCCCGCGACCACCAACACCGCGATCAGCGTCCCGATCAGACAGCGGCCGGATTGTGAAACAGGTGTGGCGCGTGACATTCGTGACTCTATCCTACAATAGTGCCGTGAAATGCACCCCCATACTGTTGTTGCTGGTTTTGACGGCCTGCTCACGCACACCCGAATCGGCGACGCCACAGACGCTTGACGCATTGGAACTGCCCCATGCTCAGGATCTGATCTTTCAGGCCATTGATCGCGAGATCATCCCCGGCGCGGTCCTCGTGGCGGGTGACGCACAGGGCGTTCAGTTCAGACGCTCCTTTGGCATGCGCACGATCACACCGACGCCGGAGCCCCTTCATCCCGAAGCGATTTTCGATCTGGCCTCGCTGACCAAACCGCTGGCCACGGCGGCAGCCATCCACAAGCTGGCTGAATCCGGGCGCCTGCGCCTCGATGAAACCGTGGTCGAGCATCTGCCTGAATTCGCGCCCCACGGCAAACAGGCCATCACCATCGAACAATTGCTGCTGCATACCGGCGGTCTGATCGCCGACAATGCACTCAAGGATTATCAAGACACGCCCGAACGCGCATGGCAGCGCATCTGCGATCTCAAGCCCGTGGCACCGGCAGGTGAACGCTTCGTCTATTCGGATGTCGGCTACATCGTGCTTGCCCGACTGGTCGAAGCGGTCTCTGGCCAACCGCTGGATCAGTTCTGTCTCAAAACTTTTTATGAACCATTGCGCATGACCCACACGCGCTTCAATCCACCCTCTGAGTGGCAACAGCAATTGGTGCCCACCGAACCAGGTGTGCCGATCGGCCGCGTGCACGACCCGCGCGCGGCGGCACTCGGTGGTGTGGCCGGTCACGCAGGATTATTCGGTAATGCCGATGATCTAGGCCGCTTCTGCCGCATGCTGCTCAACGGCGGCGCACTCGATGGCGTGCGCGTCCTCAGCGCCGCTTCGGTCAAACGATTCACCACACCGCAACCGGTTCCCGGTGGACGCCGCACACTCGGCTTCGATGCCGATACTGCTTATTCCTCGGCGCGCGGCGGGCGTTTCGATCCCGCCACCACCTGCGGCCATACCGGTTTCACCGGGCCGATGGTCTGGATCGATCCGATCCGCAAGGTCTTCATGGTGCTGCTGACCAGCCGTCTGCATCCCGATGGCCATGGCAACGTGCTGAGTCTGCGGCGCGCCGTAGCGACGTCGGTGGCCGAAGCCATGCTCGGCGACGCACCCGGCGTACTCAACGGCATCGATCAACTCGAACGCGATAACTTTGCGAAGCTGGCTGATCAGCGCGTGGGATTGATCACCAATCACACCGGCCCTCACGCGCGACGGTCGGCGCACGGTCGACGCGCTGCACCGCGCACCCAACGTGCAACTCGTTCGACTCTTCAGTCCGGAACACGGTCTGGCCGGCGTGGTCGAAGGCGGCGAAAAAGTCGGCCACGCCAAAGATTCAAAAACCGGCTTACCGGTTTACAGTCTGTATGGCGAAACGCGACGCCCCACTGCTGAAATGCTCGACGGTCTCGACACGATCGTGTTCGACATTCAGGACATCGGCACGCGCTTCTACACGTATATCTCCACCATGGGTTATGCGATGGAGGCCGCCGCAACATCCAACCTGCGTTTCGTGGTGCTGGATCGACCGAATCCCATCGCGGCTCACGGTGCTGACGGCCCGGTGGCCGATGCCGATCAATTGTCTTTCGTCTGCTACCGCCCGATGCCGGTCGCACACGGCCTGACGGCAGGCGAACTGGCGCGCTGGTGCAATGAGGCATTTGCAATCCACGCACGCCTCGAAGTCGTTCCCCTGCGCGGGTGGAAGCGTTCGATGTCGTGGGAGCAAACAGGCTTGCCGTGGATCAATCCCTCGCCCAATATCCGTTCGCCGCGTACGGCGTGGGTTTATCCGGCCATCGGCCTGCTTGAGATGACCGACCTGTCGGTCGGGCGCGGCACCGACACGCCCTTTGAAATTCTCGGCGCGCCGTGGATCGATCCTGAAGGTGATGCGCCGATCCAACTCGCCACCGCACTCGCCGCCGATCAACTGCCGGGCCTTCGCTTCGAGCCTGCGGTATTCACGCCCGACGCATCCAAGCATGCCGGAAAACTCTGCGGCGGCGTGCGCGTGATCGTGACCGATGCCCCCGCCATCGAACCGACGCGCACCGGCCTGACCATCGCGCGCCGACTGCAGGATCGATATGGCGAAGCTTTCCAAGCCGAAAAGATTATGATTCTGCTGCGCCACGCTGAAACCCATCAGGCCTGGCCGAAGATTCCGAATATCGCCGAACTGCCCGATACCTGGGCCGAAGCGTTGAAGCGCTTCGAGGCCGAAACCACACCGCATCTTCTTTACACACCATGAGTCAAGAAACCGCCGGTTGCTGCGCCCTGTGTGAACGTGAAACGGATGTGACGTTTCATCATCTGATCCCGCGCACGCTGCACAGCAGCAAATGGTTCAGGCAGCGATATGATCGCGCCGAGCGAGCTCGCGGCATCGATCTTTGCAATGACTGCCATCACGCAGTGCACCAGTTCATTCCGAACAAACAGCTCGGTCGAACTTACAACACGCTCGAAACCCTGCGGGAACATCCAGACATCGCTCGATTCACCCAATGGGTGGCGAAACGGCAGGGACATAACGTAGGCCACCATGGCATGCGGAAGTAATGGTTTTGCACACCCCCCGCGCCGCATCTATCATGGCCGGCCCGACAGACTGATCCTGAAAACAAGCTTTTTTGAGAGGACGCTCATGGCCGGCAAGGCAAAAATCTCCATCATCGGTGGCGGCAACGTGGGTTCGAGCTGCGCCCTGTGGGCCGCGAGCAAGGAACTGGGCGACATCGTCGTCCTCGACATCCCCGCTGCCGAAAACACCGTCAAAGGCAAAATGCTCGACCTCGCGCAGTGCGGGCCGATCGAACGTTTCGACAGTTGCATCACCGGCACGGCCGATTATGCCGACATCGCCGGGTCGGATGTGGTGGTCGTGACCGCGGGCATTCCGCGCAAGCCCGGCATGAGCCGCGACGATCTGATCAAGACCAACGTGCAGATCGTGAAGTCGGTTTCTGAAGAACATCAAGAAGCACGCGCCCGACTCGGATCGTGATTCTGGTCTCCAACCCACTGGACGCGATGGTCTACACCGCGTGGAAGGCGACAGGCTTTCCGACGCACCGCATCATCGGTCAGGCCGGTTGCCTCGACGTCGCTCGTTACAAATGCTTCATCGCGATGGAAACCGGCTTCAGCGTCGAAGACATCAGCGCTCTGCTGCTCGGCGGTCATGGCGATGACATGGTGCCGCTGCCGCGCTTCACGAGCATCTCGGGTATTCCTGTCACGCAGTTCATCTCCGAAGCGCGCCTGACTGAAATCGTCGATCGCGCCAAAGTCGGCGGCGGCGAGATCGTCAAGCTCATGGGCACCAGCGCCTACTACGCGCCGGCCAGCGGCGTGATTCAGATGGTCGAAGCCATCGTGAAAGACAAGAAGCGCATTCTGCCCTGCGCCGGATTCTGCAACGGCGAATACGGCATCGATGGCCTGTTCGTGGGTGTGCCCTGCGTGTTGGGCGCGGGCGGCGTGGAGAAAGTGCTTGAGATCGATCTCAACCCCGATGAAAAGGCGCTGCTCAAGGAATCAGCCGATCACGTTTCTGAACTGGTGAAGGTTGTGGTTGATCTGAGTCCCGATCTGGCCTGAGTTGCGGTTTTAAAAATCGAATCAAAAAAGCGGGCCGAATTCGGCCCGCTTTTTTCATGCGCACAAACATTAACGTCGCGATCAGATCGCTTGCCCTGGAATGATGCCCTGCTTGCCGGGAATCGCCACCTGCCATGCGGGGAGCTGGGTGTCCCAGGTCAGGTTGTCGGGCACCAGATCCTGCTTGTCGTTCATCGCCGCTTCCCACGTGATCTTCTTGCCGGTGTAAGCCGAATCGCGGGCCATGATGGCCATCAGCGTACTTTTGGCCATGTACTGTGTGTTGTTGATCATTGTGCCGGCGCGCAGCGCGGCATACATCGCATTTTGTTCGGCCTGATGCATCGGGGTCGATCGCCCGCGCGGCTTCCACGCCTGAGGGCCGGTGATCGTGTTGCTTTGAAGATTGCACTCCCCTTCGGTACCGGTCGCCGTAACCGTGAACGCACCATCGCAACCGCGCTGATGGCGCGTGGTGGCATAAAACTTCGCGCCGCTGGCATAATGAAACTGCGAAGCGAAATGATCGTAGATGTGCCCGTTTTCAGGTGCCGTGCGCGAAATGCGCCCGCCGGTCGACAGGCATTCGGTCGGGTATTCATCCTTGAGTAGCCAGGCCATACGATCGAGTTCATGCACGAACTGCTCGGCAATGAAATCGCCCGACAACCATGTGAAGTAATACCAGTTCAGCGTCTGGTACTGCGTGTCGGTCATGCCTTCGGCGCGCGGTCGCGTCCAGACGCCGCCACCGTAACGTGTGGATTCAAGCAGAATCGGTTTGCCGATCGCGCCGTCGTGTAAGCGCTTCATCATCTCCATCGAATGAGATTCGTAACGCCAGCACAGGCCCGACACCAGCATGAGATTCTTCTCTTGCGCTTTGCGCCCCGCCGCCAGCACGCGACGAATACCTGTGGCATCGACCGCCACGGGCTTTTCGGCAAACACGTGCTTGCCGGCATCAATCGCTTTTTCGATATGCAGCGGACGAAATCCCGGCGGTGTGGCGAGGATCACCACATCGCAATCGGTCGCGAGTACTTTCTGATAGGCATCCAGCCCCGCGAAGGTCGTGTCGTCGTTGGCCGCCACGCGCTGGGCGCCATATTGCTTGTGCAACCGATCGCGCGCGGCTTTGGCGCGATCCATGAAGGCATCGGCCACGGCGACGATCTGTGTTTGCGGATCGGCTTCGAGCTGCTGGGCCGCCGCACCGGTACCACGACCCCCGGCACCGATGAGCCCGACCTTGATGGTGCCCTCGGCCTTGGCATAGGCCGTGTGCGCGAGCGAAGCCGCAGCAACCACTGCGGCACCGGATTGCAAAACCTGACGACGGGTTGATTGAGTGGATGACATTACAAAATTCTCCTGCGATCGAAACGGGCGTCTTTCACTGCCGGACAGCAGTCTGACACCCACAGGCTAGGTCTTATTTCCGATCAGAAGCTCATGAATTGCGAAAAATTACATCGTGATTCAGACCACAGACTTGCGGCGCGCAGAATAAAAACCCGCAGAAACCGTCGACGGGTCCTTCGAGAGATATTTCAGAACGTGTCAGTCTTTTTTCTTGGGCTTCAAGAAGCCCGCGACGATGAGCAGTACCACCGAGCCAGCGACGCCGCCGACCAGCTCGCCGAGCATCGCGTTGCCGAGCATGTTCCCGAGATTGATATCCAGCTTCTGGAATGCGACGTTGCCGAGCACGGCGCCGACAATCCCGACCACCATGAAGCCGGCGAGGCCCATGTCGGATCGCTTCATCAGCAGCGAGGCGACCCAGCCGGAAGCCAGGCCGACGATCAGAAACAAAATGGTGTCGCCGTAATCGGACACTTCCGCCGCGAGCGTCAACATAGGATTCTCCCGAGAAAAGACATTGTGCAACCATTGTCATTTTACGGCGCTGGATGTGTCAAGGGCGAAAGTGCCTAACCCGCTCAATGGCGAACCGTCTCGACGTGGTAAGATTCCCGGCGATGCAGACGGCCGCGGCACAGTTGGACGCACTGGGCATCCGCCACGAGATCGACGCGCCCCTAGGGCCGATGACGTGGTACGGCTTGGGCGGATGCGCCGAATGCCTTGCCCATCCCGATTCACCTGAGCAACTTGCCGATTTGATTCGGCACGCCGCTGCGAACGACATCCCCGTCCATGTACTGGGCAAGGGTGCTAATCTGCTGGTGGCGGCTGATTGCGTGGTCGGCATCGTCGTCGTACTCGACGCGCCGGCTTTCCGCGCCATCGAACTGGATCGCGATAAAAACATGGGCCGCGCCGGTGGCGGTGCCGATCTCGAAAAACTGGTCACCGCCAGTGTGCGCGAAGGCCTCTCTGGGCTCGAAAGTCTGGGCGGCATTCCCGCCACGGTCGGCGGCGCGATTCGCATGAATGCCGGTGGCGCGCTTCGGCGAAATCGGCGCTGCGGTGCAAAGCGTGGAATTGATCGAAGCCAATGGCACATTACGCACGGTGGATTGTGCCGCGCTCGATTTCGGCTATCGCCACTCGGCCGTCGGGGATCGCATCGTCACACGCGTGACCTTCGACCTGAAAGCGGTGGACGATCAACCCGCACTGCGCCATCGCCTCAAGGATGTGATGAAATACAAAAAAGATTCGCAACCGATGGCGGCCGACTCTGCCGGATGCGCCTTCAAGAACCCACGATCGCAAAGCGACAAGGGCGCAGGTCGTTTGATCGATGAAGCCGGTCTGAAAGGATTTCGCATCGGCGGCGCCGAAATTTCAACGATCCATGCCAATTTCATCGTGGCGCACGAAGGCGCCACCGCGCGCGACCTGCTGGCGGTGATGAATCACGCGCAGCAAACCGTGCAACAGAAATTCGGCATCACCATCGAACGCGAAGTGGTGGTGTGGGAATGAGCGACGCGCTGACCATTCTCGTCCTCGGCGGCGGCCCGGATACCGAGCGCGATGTCTCCTTCAAAAGCGCGGCCGCTGTTTCGACGGCGGCGTGCGCGATGCCGGACATCGTGTGATTGAATCCGACATCGGCCCTGACAACACCACAGCGATCGACGCCGGCAACTTCGATGTGGTTTTCCCCGCGCTGCACGGCCCGTTCGGCGAAGGTGGACCGTTGCAGCACCTGCTCGAAGCGCGCGGGCTTTGTTATGTCGGCTGCCAACCCGATGCCGCCGAGCAAGCGATGGACAAAGCCACCACCAAGCGCATTGCCCAGAGCGCCGGCATCCCGACCGCGCCTTTTGAAGTGCTGACGCCCGACGCGCCCCTCTCGATCGCGCCACCGCTGGTGCTCAAACCACCGGCTGAAGGCAGCAGCTTCGGCGTGGCCATCTGTCGATCACTCGACGAAGTCTCCGCAGCGCGCGCCCATCTGCACACGCAATACCCATTGCTCATGGCCGAACGATTCATTGCCGGGGCCGAGCTGACCATCGGCGTGGTCGGCGGTGAAGCGCTGCCCGCCATCCGAATCGTGCCCGCCACCGAAAGTTATGACACCGCCGCCAAATACGATCGCAACGACACACAATATCTTTTCGAAACCGGTTTGAATCCGGCGTTTCTCGAGGAAGCCCGCGACCATGCCTGTCGCCTGTTCACGGCCCTGGGATGTCGCCATCTGGCCCGCGTGGATTTCATGGTGGACGACCGCAAACCCTGGATGCTCGAAATCAACACGATGCCGGGCTTCACCGATCATTCCCTTCTGCCCATGGCGGCAGCCCGATCCGGCCTGCCGATGCCCGAACTCTGCGATCGCCTGATTCGACTGGCGCTGCAGAGCATGTCTAGCCGATGAATGAAAGCGCAATCGTTGTGGACGCAGTGGTTCCACGACGACCGATAACGCGCGATCACGGCGGAGCCGGACATGAGTTGGTTTTTGAGATCCAAGCCCACCAAGGGCAAAAAGAAGAAGCCCATCGAACGCACGCCCGAACAACGCCGGGCACGCACACTGCTGGTGCTTCGCATCGCGGGTGTGGTGATCGGCCTGAGTTTGGTGGCAGGCGGTTGGTTCGGTGGCGAAAAGTGGCTCAAGCAGCGCATCGCCGAGCAACGCCGCGACACCCCCACCATCACATTGCATCATCTGCCGACGTGGATGCCCGAGCCGCTGTCCAAACAACTTGAACAGCGCGTCGCGGCTGTCCTGAGTACCGATCCATTCGATCGCGACGCGCTCGCCAATGCCGCGACCCAATTGGAAGATTCGGCCTGGGTCGAACGCCTGATCCGCATCATGCGTCGTCCCGGCAACCACGTGGATGTGTATGCCGAATACCGGATCCCCGCCGCTCTGGTCGAAGCCGAGGGGCGCTATCATCTGGTCGATCACGCTGGCGTGCGCCTGCCGCTGGTTTACGAACGATCCTCCGTCGAAAAAATGCCGCTGGTCACGCTTCGAGGCGTGCAGCGCGAAGCGCCGCCGCAGGGACGTCTCTGGCAGGGTAAGGATCTGATCGCCGGACTCCAGGTCACCCAGCTCGTGATGACCCAGCCCTGGGCGCGTCAGATCAAGAGTGTGGATGTGACGAATTTCGATGGCCGACGCTGGCGAAACCGTCCCCACATCGTGCTCAACACACGCCATGGCGAAATCAGATGGGGTCGCGCACCCGGCGACGAAGGCGTGCACGAACCGGCGGTCGAAACCAAATTGCAGCACCTGCAGCGCATGCAGATGAAATTCGGCTCGGTGGATGACGGCGGCCAAATCATCGACGTCACCGGTGATACCGTCTGGAAACAGGAACCGCCGGTCCCGCTGCCCGGTGAGTCTGACGAACCCGATACCCGATACACTTTGAGCCGGTGAATTCTCCTTCGATCACTCTGCCGCAGGTCGTTGATCGCCCACTGCTCATTGGTGGATGCGCCTGGCTATTGATCAGTCTTGTGCTGAATCGCGGCATGGATTCCACCACATGGATGGGCCATGGCGATCCGGCTTCTCTGGTGCCCGCCATGCGCGGCCTGCTTCAGTCGGTCATGATCGGCATCGGCCTGATCTGGCCGGTCTGGCGCCTTTCAGGGCCGACACCCCGCCATCCGGGACTGCGCCTGCTCGGCGATGCCATGCTTCTGGTGGGTGTGACCGAAGCGGTCATTTTGCTTGAACACATCCAACTGCTTGAACTGCAACCGGGCATGCGAACGATTCACACCTGGAGCGCGACGCAAACACTGTTGATCGGTCTGACACTGGCGGTGTGGACACTACCGGCCCTGCTCTGGACTTGGGTCGGTCTCACGCGCGAAACGGGCGTGTCTCGAACCGCCGCGATGTTTGCGCTGATCCTCACGCTCACCGGGGGTTGGATTCTCGCGGGCTTGCTCGGAACCACCGCCACCGCCACGTGGTCACCGTGGTACGCCCTGTGGACCGCCTGTGAACCACAGACTGAACTGCATACCGGCCACCGCCTGCTGCATCTGATGGTGGTGGTCATGGTCACGACGGCGCTGTGGGTCGGCTTCATGGGTCGCCTCGCCACACGACGCGCCACGGCTGCTACAATGGTGGAAACCCGGCGTTCGACGCCGGTTTTTTGATCGCCATGGGAGGTTGTATGGAATTCATTACCGCCGACGAAAAGAAGCAGCTTCAAAAAAAACTCGATGATCTCAAAGCCCGGCGGCCGGAAATCATTCAGCGCATCGCCGAAGCCCGTGCGCTCGGCGATCTGAAGGAAAACGCCGAATACCACTCGGCCCGCGAAGAGCAGGGCTATGTGGAGGCCGAAGTCCGCCGCCTGGAAGAACGCATCAAAACCGCCAAAGTGGCTGACAACGTGGACATTCCTGAAGGCATGGTCTTTCTGGGAGCCGTCGTTAAACTCCGCGACGCCGAAAGCGGTGAGGAAGAGAATTACAAGCTGGTGGGCGAATCCAGCGGTTCCTTCAATTTCGATGCCGATTACATTGAAGTCACGGCATCAAGTCCGATCGGCGAGGCGGATGAAATCGCGCGTGGGCGAAATCGTGCGAGCCGATTTGCCGCGCGGTGCGCGACGTTTCGAGATCGTCGAAATCCTCTGAATTTAATTTTTGTTGCCCTTAAAAAACACACTCATGATGAGCAGGTTTTTTATTGCGCCGAAAATCAGATGATCACACCCGCCAGCGGCAGCACTTCATCCACCAGCTTGTCGCGGTTGTATTTTTTGGACAATTCCATCGGCAACACGGCACCGTGGCTGTGATGCGAATTGAGGACCAGCATGGTGTCGCCGAATTCTTCATAACCCATCTCGGCCTTTTGGTGACCCATCACAAACTGCTTCACGCCCCATTCGGCCGCCAGTTCATCGGCAAGTGCCTGCGGCTGATTGCGTCCCCAGACCATCATGTGAGCGCTGCCGGCTGGGCCCTTGAGATCCGTTTCGCTCAATTCGCGATCCAGCACGGTGCGATCGAATCGCGGCATCATCCGCTGACTGGGCAGGCTATGGCAAGCCATCACGCCATTGGCACATCGAATGGCCAGCGGCATGGTGGTGATGAAGCGCCCGATGGCCCCTTCGATTTCCAGACCCGTTTCACCGAACAGGTAGTACAACCCGTTCGAAAAACACTCGACCTGGCTTTTGCCATTTTTGAGGATGCCCTCAGTATTCACCTGTGCCAGCTCATGATTGGCCAGGACAAATTGCACCTGATGCGGCCGTTCGATTTTCAGCACCGCCGCCTGGGCCAGCAGGCGGTAGCTCAGATCCATGTTGTTGATCAGGTGTTCACCGTGGACCAGTTCGTGCAGCAACACGTAGTGATCGTCGGATTTATCCAGCTCGGCGAGCTTCAGAATCTTCTGGTAGTTGTCGCGGTGGTCGTGGATGTCGCCGGTCAATAACAGCCGCCCTTTTTTGGGCAGATCCACCACCGAACCACTGCGTCCCGGCGTGGCGAGATTGGCATCCGCCGCCTCATTAAACAGGCGAATGACGTGTTGTGCGTCGCAGAGATTGAAGGACCCGGCCGTCAACATCAGGCACAGCATAGCGCCGGGCCAAGGCTCTGGTCAATCTGGACTTAGCTCAGCGAGCCGTGATCGTCCTCTGATGTGGGCGGGCGGGCGTTTCCGGCCCGATGCGCTTGCCGGAGGTCCCGGCCAAAATACGCTGCAACTCGGCCAGATCGGCGCTGCCGACCAGCTCCTCATCCGAACACTCATCGAGTTCGACGGTGTCGGTCAGGACGCGCAACGCCCAGCCGTCGGTTTGTGCCGAGGCCTCCAGGCCTTCGCCGCCCAGAAAAGCCGAACGCAGACCCGACAAAGCATCGGCCTCGATCAGAACCTGTGCACCGCTGGTCATCTGATCCAGCTCACCGACAAGTGCGTCTTCCGTCAACGTGCTGTCTTCCCCAGTCATACGAACCATGACGAAAACCTTTCTCCCTTTCTTTCTTCCCTCTGCCCCGTTGGCAGCACCGATCTTCGGCGACTGCCCGAATCCGAACCCATCATCGGCCAAGCACCGTCGTGGTGCTTAAAGTTTGGCCATCACCCTGCTATCCCACAAGGTCATACGCAAGATGCATACCACACGGATATTTTTACAGATCCGTGTGAGCCTTGGATGAAGATGGCATCAGAAAACGGTGCTGAAAATTCAGCTTGCAGACGCCGGTTCGCGCCGAAAAGCCACGTCGGGCGGCGTTGGCTTGCCCTGCCCATGACCGGTTGTCTGCCAGCAGGCTGCCCAGTGGCCGGGTGCCACTTCGTGCAGCGGCGGGCATTCGGACTTGCATCGCGCCTCACCGGCCATCGCGCCACAGCGCGGATGAAACGGACAACCCGACGGCAGGCGCGCCGGATTCGGCACCTGGCCGGGAATGGTTTCGAGCCGGTCGCTGTCTTCTTCCAGTTTCGGCATCGAGACGAACAGACCGCGCGTGTAAGGATGTTTCGGATCGCGAAACACGTCCATCACCGATCCGTATTCCACCACGCGACCGGCGTACATGACGGCCACCGCATCAGCGTTCTCCGCCACCACCCCCAAGTCGTGCGTGATCAGCATCACGCTCATGCCGCGCTCGGCCTGAAGTCGGCGCAGCAGCTCGAGAATCTGCGCCTGAATGGTGACATCCAGCGCGGTGGTGGGTTCATCGGCCAGCAGCAATTTCGGCTCACAAGCCAAAGCCATGGCGATCATGATGTGCTGGCGCATGCCGCCCGACATTTGATGCGGATATTCATTGAGCCGGCTCGCCGGATCACCGATGCCGACATCGACCAGCGCTTTTTCGGCGATCGCCAACGCTTTGGTTTTTCCCACATTTTGGTGCAGCAGGATCGCTTCAAGAATCTGCATGCCGATCGTGTAGACCGGGTTCAGACTCGTCATCGGTTCCTGAAAAATCATCGCGATGTCATTGCCGCGCACTGATCGCATTGCACGATCATCGAGCGTGAGCAGATCACGGCCTTCGAAAAAGATTTTGCCGCGCTCGTAGCGCCCCGGCGGCGTGGGCACCAGTTGCAACGTCGACAAGGCCGACACCGATTTGCCGCACCCGCTCTCGCCCACCACTGCCAATGTCTGACCGGGATAGATCGACAGGTTCACGCCGTTCACCGCGCGGACCAAGCCCTCTTCGGTCTGGAAGCTGACGGCGAGATCCTCGATGCGAAGCAGGGGTTCGGTCATGACAGCGGCGTCCCTTCTTAAAGATGAGCACTCTTACGCAGGTGCGGATCAATCGCGTCGCGCAGGGCTTCGCCGATCAGGTTGTAGGCGAAGACCGTCAGGAAAATCGCCAGACCACTGAAGGTGGCGATCCACCATTTGAACTCGCCGGTCGCGCCGCGGGCTTGATTGAGCAATCCGCCCCAGCTTGGTTCATCCACGAGGCCCAATCCCAGAAAGCTCAGCACCGATTCACTGAGAATCGCCGAGGCCACGCCGAAACTCGCGCTCACCAGCACAGGTGCCACGCCGTTGGGCAACATGTGACGGAACAGAATCGAGCGCAGCGGCAGACCACAGGCAATCGCAGCCTGCACAAAATCCTGCTGGCGCAGCTTGAGAAATTCGGCGCGCGTGAAGCGCGCGTAACCTGTCCAGCTGGTGAATCCGATGATCGCCATCATGATGTAAAGATTGCGTGGGAAAAAAGCGACGAAGGCCAGCAACAGATACAACTGCGGAATGGCTTCAAAAATCTCCACCAGGCGCATGCCCAGCAGATCGACGCGCCCGGAGTAATACCCCATCCATCCCCCGATGAAGACGCCCAGACCCACGGCAATCCCTGTCGCAATGAAACCCACCGCCAGCGCAATCCGACAAGCATGAATCATGCGGCTCATCACATCGGCGCCGTCGGTTTCGGTGCCAAGCCAGTGCTGCAGACTCGGCGCGGTCAGACGCGTTTCAGGCTGGTCACGTAAACGATCCGTGGGTGAGTACGCGATGGGCACATGCAGCGCCCATGCGATCTGCCCGTCGCGCTCCATCTGGCGATACTGGTCGTAGACCACCGTCAACGGCGGGCGCACCAGCCAGAGACTCAACACCGTGACCCCTAAACCGAGCCCGAGCAGTGCGGCGCCGCGCCGCGCGACAGACCAGCGGCGCAAACCCAACCACACACCGATGCCCACCACCGCCATCACCATCAGAATGATGTCGGCCGCGCTCAAGTGATGCGCCAACGGACTCGACCATACGCCATCGCTGGTTTTCATCAGTAAAGGATGCGAGTTGGCCAGCAACGGCGCGAAGAGCGCGCCGAATGCCACCACACCCACCCACGCCAGACCGAGGCGCGCGCCCATGCCGTGCAGGGTATCGCGCACCACCTGCGCACCGTAACTCAGGCGCGGTGCGGGCTCAGTCATAACTCACCCTCGGATCGGCGAACGTGTAGCAGATATCCGCAATCAACACACTGACCATGCCCAGAATGCCGCCGATCAATGTACCGGCGAGGACCAGTTCGCGATCGCGCGCATGGATCGCATCAATCGTCACCTTGCCCATGCCCTGAATGGAAAAGATCTCTTCGACGATCACCGAACCGGCCAGCAAGCCCGGCAGAATGAACGCCGCGACCGTGATCAAGGGCAACAGACTGTTGCGAAAGGCGTGGCGCCAGAGCACGTCGTGATCGGCAAGACCCTTGGCGCGTGCCGTGCGCATGTAATCAGCCGATAGATTTTCCAAGACTGCCGATCGCATCAGTTTCGCCAGGAAGGCGAAGCCACCGTAAGTCAGACACAAGATCGGCAAGACCAGATGCCAGCAGCGATCGAGCAGCCAGCCGCGCTCGAAGTGCTCTCCGGACCAGCCCGGCAGAAAAGCCATTTGTGACGCTTCGGTCGAATTCAATCCGCCCGCCGGAAACCAGTAAAAGTATTCACGATTCGCAAAAAATCCGATCAGCATCACGCCCGCCCAGATCGTGGGGATTGACCATGTCGCCATGAGTACGACACCACTGATAATGTCAAAGCTCTTGCCGCGATGGCGCGCCGCATAAATACCGGCAAAAATTGCGATCACATAAATGATCGGCAGCGTGATCAGATTCAGAAGCAACGTAATCGGCAGGGCTTCGGCATAAAGATCCACCACGGGCCGACCCTTCGACCAGGCCACTCCCAGATCCGGCGACTTGAAACCGAAACCTTCGTAAACCAGGCCATCAGGCGTGTCGCGGCTGCGCCACCCGAGCGGCGCCACACGATTGAGCCACCGACCGTACTGCACGATCACCGGACTCTCGAGCCCATAGCGCCGATTGTAATATTCGCGCAGGGCTTGCTGTTTTTCGGCCTCGATCTCGCCCAGTTCATTCATCAATGGACCGGCCACACCGCCGGGGCTCGCGGCCATCACAAAAAATACGACTGCAGTGATACCGATCAGCGTTGGAATCATCAGCATCAGTCTGCGAAGAATGTAAGCCAGCATGACAAACTCAGCGCGTCAGGATCACTTGCCCCACTTTTGCATGGGGCTGGGCACATACCATTCCTTGCGGTCGTTGATGCCTTCTGTCGTCATGCGGAGATTCTCAATCCGCTTGTCGAGAAAGATCAATGCCTTCTGACGCAACATGAAGGTATAGGGCTGGTCTTCATGGAGAATGCGGTGGCAGGCCTGCCCCAACATCATACGCTCGTCACGATCCAGCGTGCGACGAGCCTGATCAATCAATAGATCCAGCTCCGCATTGCGATAATTCATCACGTTGTCGCCGCCTTTGTTGGTCTGCGACGAATGAAACATCTGGCGAATGTCGGATTCCACCGCACCACCACCCCAGCGCAAAGTGATCGCATCGAATGACTGCGCTTCGAGGCGATTGATCAACACGGAAAACTCCAATGGATCGAGTTCCATCACAATCCCCGCGCGGGCGTAGGAATCCTTGAGGAACAACACCACGCGATCAAAGTCGGCGCCGCCCGACGGATAAGTCAGCTTGAATTTGAATGGCTCACCCGCTGCATTTTCAATCACGCCGTCACCGTTGCGGTCTTCCCAGCCGGCGGCTTTCAACAACGCTTTGCCTTTTTCCGTATCAAAAGGTCGAGGGTCGAGACTCGGATCGGCCTGCGGTGATTCCTTCGACCAGGGGCCGCTCGTGGGCCAGGCATAACCCTTATAAACCTCGTCGCAGATTCGTTGGCGCTCGGTCAGATACGTCATGGCCTGGCGCACGCGTTTGTCGGTAAACATCGTGGCCTTGCCGTTGCGCATTTGCTGCCAGGCCATCCACAGATAGCCGCTCGGCACCGTTTTGAAAGCCTTCTGATGCGTGCGAGCCACCAGATCTTTGTTCTTAAGTAATTCGGCGTATTGCGTCGGCGTGGCATTGAAATAATCCACTTCGCCATTGGTGAACATGGTCAGGCGCGCCACATCGTTGGTGACTTCTTTCCAGACCAAACGATCGAATGCCGCCTGTGGCCCCCAGTACCGCTCGTTGCGCACCAGTTCGAGCAGATCACCGGGCTTCCAACCGGCTGGATCCTTGAGGCGATATGGCCCGCTGCCCATCAGCAAGCCGGGGTGCCGGTTGATCTGTTCGGGTGTGTATTTTTCGTAAAAATGCTTGGGAATAATCGGCTGACCACCGGCCATGCCCAAGGCCAGAAAATGCGGCTCTTTCATGTAGAAGGCGACTTCATGCGATCCACGCGCTTCGGCTTTTTCGATGTTGTCATAAAACTGGCGCGTGCCGGCCGCGTCGATTTCTTCATTCATCAGCAGGTCGTAGCTGAACACCACATCTTCGGATGTCAGCGGATGCCCGTCTGAAAACACCACGCCCTGTCGAATCTTGAAGGTGATGACCAGTGCCGAAGGGCGATCCGGATCGGCATCGATCTGCTGCTTGATCCAGGCTTCTCGGGCTTCGGCCTCGAGCGATTTGTATGCCTCGGAACCGGGTGTGGGCTTGTCGCCCTGCTTGGCCGCTTGTTCAAGCCGAAGATCAATCCCTTTCTGAAGCACTGAAACATCGGCATCGGCCTGCGCGCCGTATTTTTTCGTCGCGGTTTCGACGAAGGCCCGCCACTTTTCAGAGTGATCTTCGATCCGCCAGGATTCAGCGATGTGCGGCACTTCTTCGAGCGTGTTCGGGTCTTGTCCCAATAGCGCTTCAAGCACATGGTCCTGAATGCGCCGGCCGTAAAGGTCCTTGTACACCAGTGCGGTGATGGAACCGACCTTCGTACCGAAGGCATCGATCAGCCAGTCGCCCTGCGCGAAATCCTTTTGCGCTCGTGCGGCGCGCAAGGCGGTGAATGGATCATTCTCGGCATCGGTCGTGGTGGAGGGCGCCGATCCGCTGACGCGCACGCCCTGATCGATCACGGTGCGCAGCGCACCGACTTCGTTACGCGTCTGAGCCTGCTCGGTGGTGAGGTTACGAATCTCATTTTTGATCTGCTGCACGTCGCGCCACTGGCGATCGAATTCATTCATCGCCAGCCAGACGCTCAGCAGCAGCGCCACCAGCAACGCGATCACCACCATATCTTTGATACTGAATCGATTTTCCATCGTCTGATGCGCCGAAAGGTCGAAGCGAGGGTTTACCGCGTGCCGGCGGCACGGGGATCGAGTTTGTCGCGCAGGCCGTCGCCCAGAAAATTCAGGGCCAGCAGTGTCAATCCGAGCAACGCACACGGCCAGGCCAGCAACCAGGCGTGACCTTCCACCGGATTGAGCTGCGCCAGTCCATCGGCGGCCAGATTGCCCCAGCTCGGCAGCGGCGGCCTGACGCCAATGCCCAGAAAGCTAAGGAACGATTCCTGCAGGATCGCCTGCGGAACCGTGAGCGTAGTATAGACGACGATGGGTCCGATCAGGTTGGGCAGCAGATGCTGCAGCAGAATGCGGCGTGTGGTGCAGCCGCAAGCCCGGGCTGCTTCCACAAAAGGGGCTGATCGCAGACTGAGTACCTGGCCGCGCACCACGCGAGCCAGCGTCAGCCAACTCACCGAGCCGATGGCCACCAGCAGCGTGACGATGTTGCCCGCCGTCGGACCGAACCAGCGCTGCATCGCCGGCTGAAAAGCCACGCCGATCAACACCACCAACAGAATGTACGGCAGGCCGTACAGCACATCGACCACGCGCATCATGAACGCGTCGATGCGACCACCGGCGTATCCGGAAACCAGACCCCACGATGTACCGATGATCACCGTAATGCCCGCAGCAGCCAGGCCGATTCCCAAAGACACCGCGCCGCCCAACAGGCAGCGCACCAGCAGCGAACGACCTAATTCGTCGGTGCCCATCCATGCGCGGCCATCCGGAGCGCTCAGCGTGGCATCAAGATCCTGAGCGTCATAGTGCTGCAACGTCCACGGCAGCGAACCGATGCAGGCCGCCAGCACCACCACCAGCAGTGCGCCGCCCATATGGGCAGAAGTCAGACGGCGCCATCGCAAAACAGGAGCATTCATCGTGGCGGCCATGATACCCCGCGACCCCGCGAGAGTTCACTTGTACGGATTTTTGTTCGGATCCGATTTCGCCGTGTCCTTCGCCCCGGACCATTCCTGCAGATCCTTGCCCATGCCGTTGACCGCATTGCAGCCCGCCAGGCCCAGCATTCCGAGCATCAGAACCCCGAACCACATCCATGTCAGACCGCGTGTCTTACAAATCATCTTGTGTCTCCTTTCGCGCAGAATCATAACACCCGGACCTGTTCGCGCGGCCCCTGGCTTGCGAATCACTCCCGAGCCCGTATATCTCTTGGGTTCTTTCAATTTGAAAACAGGCCACGAGGAGCATTTCCCATGAGCAGTCTGAGTTTTGATCTGACCGGCAAAGCCGCCCTTGTCACCGGCGGCACCAGCGGCATCGGCAAAGCCATCGCCGAAGCCCTGCTCGATGCCGGCGCTCGCGTGGTGGTCGGTTCGCGCAAGGCCGAAAAGGTCGAAGCCGCTCAGAAGGATCTGGTCGCCGGTCGCGATCCAGGCGCCGTGATCGCGCGACATCTCGATGTCACCGACCGCGCTTCGGTCGATGCGGCACTCGACGCCACCACCAAAGCCTTCGGCAAAGTCGACATCCTCGTGAACTGCGCCGGCGCGAATCTGAAAAAACCCACCATCGACGTGGAAGAAGATGAACACCGTTTCATCATGGATGTGAATTACTTCGGACCGTTCTACGCATCGCAGGCTTTTGCACGCCGATGCGCGGCTCAAGGCCCGGCCGATATGTCCACCGGTGGCTACAGCATCGTGAACGTCTGCTCGGTCACCAGTTTTCTGGCGCTCAGCGAAGTCACCACGTATGCCTGCTCGAAGGGCGCATTGCTGGCGCTCACACGCCAACTGGCCATCGAATGGCCTCGCCTGTACGGCATTCGCGTCAACGGCATCGCGCCGGGCTTCGTACCCGCCGATCAGAACCGCCAGATTCTCAAGAGC
>CALOAZ010000008.1:0-48044 GCA_942491355.1 uncultured Phycisphaeraceae bacterium | reverse complement strand
GTCACCTGATTCGAATGCCGTACCTGCCGGAGACTGGCCCCAGCGTGTCCATGCTTCAAAATCACCACAGCCGCGATTCGAAAGGGCGGTGGTATACGCCTGTCGGTCAAAACGTCCCCAGAGGGTTTCGATTTTGTCAGGCATGAAGGGCCAGAGCATGATCGATGCGATGCGCAAGGCTTCGGCGCAATGACCGAGGATGGTGCCCACGATGGGTTTGGTGGCTTCATCCTTGGCCAGTTTGAACGGTTGGGTCTGCTCAATATAGCTGTCGACAGCGCGCACCAGTCGCATGGCGGCGTCGGCGCCGCGTGACAGATCGATCTGATCCATCGCTTCGATGTAAGCGGCCACGCAGGCTTCGGCCGAGTTGGTTTTTAGTGCGGCTTGTGCTTCGGGGCTCAGTTCGGGTGACGGGCCAGGTTCAGGCAGACGGCCGTCAAAGTAGCGCTGCGTCATGTTCGACACACGGCTGACGCAATTGCCGAACGTGTTGGCCAGATCAGCGTTGTACACATCGACGAATTTGGCATGCGCAAAGTCGGCATCGGTCACGCCAAGCGGTCCTTGCGTGGCCAGATACCAGCGCAGGGCGTCCAGGCCGAAAGTGTCGACGTAATGATCGATTTTTTCGAGATCGATGAAGTTGCCCAGTGACTTGGACATCTTCATGCCTTCGGAAATCCAGAAGCTGTGGCTGTAGATGGTGGCCGGCAGCGGGCGCTGCAAGGCCATCAGCATGGCCGGCCAGATCACGGCGTGAAACCAGAGAATATCTTTGGCGATCAGATGGACATTCGCAGGCCAGTAGGCATTGCGGTCGTCGGTGTCGACGGTGGAAAGGTAATTGAACAGCGCGTCGATCCAGACATAAATGGTCTGGTCGGGATCGTTGGGCATGCCGATGCCCCAGTCGCCGGCACCGGTCCGGCTGATGGGCACATCGTTGAGGCCTTCGCGGATGCGCGCCAGCACCTCGTTTTTGCGGGCCTGAGGGCGGACGAAAGACGTGTTGTCTTCGGTCATCAGCTTTTCGAGGGCGCTCTGGTACTTGCTCAGGCGAAAGAAGTAATTCTTCTCTTTTTTGCGTACCAGCGGTTTGCCGTTGATCGGGCTTTTGTAATCCGAATCCTTGGCTTTGTTTTCCGGAACATATTCTTCCTGGCCCGCGTCGTACCAGCCTTCGTATTCACCTTCGTAGACATCACCGGTTTCAAGCAGCCGGGCGATGTAGGTCAGCACTTTTGATTTGTGGCGTTCCTGGCTGGTGCGGATGAAGTCGTCGTTCGACATGCCCAGCTTGGCGAACGTCTGTTCGAATGCCTCGGCGTTTCGATCGGCCCATTGCTGCGTGGTCATGCCGCGTTCGGCGGCTGAATCCACCACTTTCGCGGCATGCTCATCGGTACCGGTCAGGAAAAAGGTGTTGTCGCCGCGCAGGCGGTGATAGCGGGCCAGAACATCGGCCAGGAGCGTGGTATAGACGTGGCCGATGTGCGGTCGGTCGTTGACGTAATAGATGGGCGTGGTGATGTAAAAACGGCCAGGCATGAAAGGGCCATTCTACAAATCGTGAAGGGCGACGCCAGAGGGAGAAGGACTATAATCCTTTGGGACACTTTAGGATGGAAGAACCACACGCCTCAAAATCGGATGTCTGTTCGCCCGCCGTTCGTCCCGTGTCTCGTCTGAGGCAATGGTGGCGCGCTTGGCTCGCGCTGGGAGAATGCGGTTCATGCGTCAGGCCGAAGGTGCCTGATGCGCCCAAGCCGCGCACGTCTGAAACTCAGGCTTCGTCGGGCGAACCTTCGAGATAGGTGTAGCCCTCAAGGCCCTTCTGATAAAAACGCATGAGCTGCGCCGACTCGGCCAGGCCGATGTGGCCGAGTTTGACGGCGCGTTCCACATCCCGACGCATCATGCCGGCCAGTTCATCGGCGTTGTACTGCACATACGAAAGACTTTCGCGCACGGTGTCGCCGGGAATGATGTGTTCGATATCGACCAAGCCGTCTTCATCGAGGCTCACATGAACCGCGTGCGTATCGCCGAACAGATTGTGGAGATCGCCGAGAATTTCCTGATACGCGCCCACCAGGAAGGCGCCGATGAAATAATCACCACCATCGAAATTGTGAAGTTCGAGGACGTTTTTGGGTTCGTTGGCTGAAATGAATCGATCGATCTTTCCGTCCGAATCACAGGTGATGTCGGCAAGGATGCCGCGCCGGGTCGGTCGTTCATCCAAACGGTGAATGGGCAGGATGGGGAACAACTGGTCGATGGCCCAACTGTCGGGCATGGATTGGAAGATCGAAACATTGCAGAAATACGTGTCGGCCAAAGTGGAGGACAGTCCTTGCAGTTCTTTGGGCACACGCTTCATGCGCTGCGTGATCTCCAAGACTTTCATGCAGGCAGCCCAGTACATCTGTTCGGCCAGCGCCCGTTGTTCGAGCGTGAGGTAGCCCAGGTTGAACAGCGCCATGGCCTGATCATGTGCCTGCGAGGCGTCGTGGTAGTACTCGCGAAAATTTTTGCGGGTCAAACCACGCCAGGCATCATGCAGCGCCACCAGAGGTTGCGGCAGCTTGGGCTTGGTGGGCAGGGTTTCAGGTGGCGTGAAGCCGTCGAAACCACTGATGCCCAGCACATTGAAAATCAGTACAGAGTGGTAGGCGACCAGGGCGCGGCCTGATTCACTGATGATCGTGGGATGATCCACGCCGGCATCATCACACACCATTTTGATGTGGTACACGATATCCGAGGCGTATTCTTCGAGCGTGTAGTTCGTGCTGGCTTCGGCGTTGGTCTGCGAGCCGTCATAATCCACGCCAAGGCCGCCGCCCACATCGATGATGCTCAAGCCCGCGCCGGCCTTTTTGATCTGCACATAGATGCGGCTCAGTTCATTGACGGCATCTTTGACGTTGCGAATATTCGTGATCTGGCTGCCCAGATGGAAGTGCAACAGGCACAGGCAGTCCTGAAGGTCGCGTTCCTTGAGATAATCGATGGCCTCGATGACTTCGCTGATGAACAGACCGAATTTACTTCGGGCGCCGCCGGAGGATTCCCATCGGCCGGCGCCGCGCGTCGAAAGCTTGACGCGTATGCCCATCTGCGGCTTGATGCCATGGCGTTCGCCGAAGCGCACGATGCGCTCGAGTTCGCTGAATTTTTCAATCACGGGGATGACGCGCTTCCCGATTTTCTGCGCCAGGACGACCATTTCGCAGAACTCGTCGTCTTTGAAGCCGTTGCAGATGATCGGCACATCGCGATTGCCCACCATGGCCAGCACGGCCAGCAGTTCGGGTTTGGAACCGGCTTCGAGGCCGAAGCCGTGTTCGGATCCGAAATCGCAGATTTCTTCGGCCACATGCTTTTGCTGATTGACCTTGATGGGAAACACACAGCGATAGCGGCCGCGGTAATCGTTTTCTTCGATGGCATGATCGAAGGCGCGGGCGATCTCGCGCACGCGGTGACGCAGGATGTCGGTGAAGCGAAGCAGCAGCGGAGCGTGAATGCCGCGGATCTGCAATTGATCGACCAGTTCCTTGAGGTCGATGCTGCGATCCGGGTCACGCTCGGGGTGAACCATGACCGTGCCTTTGTCGCTGACCGAAAAATAACGACGGCCCCATTTTTCGACGTGATAAAGCCGACTGGCGTCGGCAGTGGTCCATTCGTCTTCGACGATCTTTTTCTTACGGCCGCTTGAAGTGGTGGTCATATGGATGAAGCTCACGATTCACGGGCGAAACGGGTCATGGCGATGTCCAACAGCCGCTGCATCATACTTTCAATCGGTGTGAAGTTGCCTTCGGTGAGCAAGTCGTTGTAGTAGGCCTGCGACAACTTGTAGTACTGCTCGTTTTTGAGTCGGTTTTCGATGTCCAGAAAGACATCGCGCAACGCCTCGCCTTCGCCGGTTTGCAGGTCCTGAAGCATCACCCAGCCGAAGCCCGGTGCCGAGCCGAGCTGAATACTTTGGCGTTGGCTGTGATCGCCTGATTTGAGCGATCGAACGGCGGCATTGAGTTCAGGCCAGCGCAGCTCGGCAAATTGATCAAAGGGCCCGCGAAGTTGGAACGGTTCCATCAGGCCGCCTTGATCAGCGCGGTACAAACTGTGTTGCGTGGCAACCTGGTCAAACGGTGTTCCGGCCTTCAGAGTCTGATCCACGGTATCGGCCGTCGCGGGGGATTCCACGAGGATGACGCGGACCGTGACCGACGGCGCCGGATTGAATTCGGCATGATGATCGTTGTAGAAGCGTTCGACATCACGTCGCGTGACATTGATCTTCGGACGCAGCTTTTTGGTTTTGAGGCGTTCGACGAGCACTTTTTGGCGCCAGAGATCCAGCTCGACCTCCAGCGTGTGCCCGGTCTGTTGCTGAATGCCGATTTCTGCCTCGCGTAGTGATCCTGCGCCGTAGCGTGCGATCATGTCGTCGCGCTGTTCGCGCAACATGTGCTGCAGGCCCTGGCGTTCGGGCTCGCTCAGGTCGCGTTCTGCCGCCGCCAGAAACAAGGTGTTGAGTACAAGCGATCGAAGGTAGGCGCCGATTTTCTGCGTGGCTTCCTGTTGAAAGCGATCGCGTGGCAGATCGTGACCCAGGCGCTCAAGCTGCTCGATTTCAAGCGCGCGAGAAAAACGTGGCTGGCATAAATGGGTTTGCCGTTGATTTGTCCGACCACGGCATCGACCACCACCGAATCACTGCCTGTGACAGAGGCCGGAGGCGGGAGAATGGGGGCCGGTTCAGGGACTACTGCCACCGGTGCGGGCGCGAGGTCGGTTCGCGGGATGGGCGCGGTCGAAGTTGCTTGCTCGCCCTGGAAATCGGCAGGTTGCAGGTCCACGACCGAAGGTTGTTCAGCCACAGGTGTGCATCCGGCCAGAATCAGGGCCGCGCCGGTGAAAACGAGGATGCGTGGGAATTGGGCCGACAAGGGCAAAGCTCCAGACGTTCTCAGGATCACGAAGTTTAGAGGGTGTTATGGACTTTTGCATTTGCGACAGCGGTTTTTTCGGTCTTCTGCCAATGGGTCGTGGGACCTCGATGGCCAAGAAGGCCGCCTCGACCCATCGACACGGCGACAGAATTTCAAAAAATCGCGCCCTCAGGATTCGACGCTCAGGTCAGGCAAACCGGTCCTGTCCCTGATAAGATCGGATTCGAACACGAAAATCTCCAACGCCATTGAACTGAGGACTGGTCATGAGCGAAGCGGAAGGCCTTGAGCCCAAAATTCACGTGGACGACGATTGGAAGGCTCAGGCTCAGGCCGAGAAGCAGAAGCTGGTCGAAGAAGTCGAGCAGCAGCCCGAGAGCCGCCGGCCCGGGGCAAGTGCCGCCGGCCGACTTCCAGACGCTGATTTCGACCATCGTCACGCAGGCCCTGATGTACATGGGAGCCATTCCGGACCCTTACAGCGGCCAGCGTCTGCTGCATCTGGATCTGTCACGCCATCACATCGATACGCTCGCCATTCTCGAAGCCAAAACCAAAGGCAATCTGACCGAGGAAGAATCGACCACGCTGACGCAATCGCTTGCCGAGCTGCGTCAGGTTTTCGTGCAGCTTTCTCAACAGGTCGCGGCGCAGAGCGGCGATCTGAAGGCTGCAGCGCAGGTTCAAAAAGATGCCGAGGCGCAGGCCAAGGGTTCTTCTGGAGATGCCAAGCCGGCGGGTGGCGGCATTCACATGCCATGAGTGAAAGGATCGCGACAAAACCGGATGCCTCGGTGGTGCGACTCGGTGAAGCCGCCCGCATTGCCGGTGTGACCGTCCAGCAGTTGCAGTATTACCTGCTGCTGGGTGTGGTGGAATCTTCAGGTGCTTCAGAAGGCCGTCAGCGTTTTTTTGACCGGCAGGCCATTCGGCAGATTCGTCTGGTCAAACTGCTCAACACATCCGGTTATGCGCTGAATGAAATCCGGGATATTTTCACTCAGGGGATCGATCCGCGCGATCGGCGTCGGGCCGTGGGTGCTGGGCTGCGGCGATAAGCGTTTCGAATCTTCCCATGGCCTGATCAATCTGAGCGCGAAACGCGTTATACGGAAACAAGACGACCAGTGCGACGATCAGACCGGCCACGGTCGTGATCAGCGCTTCGGCGATGCCTGCACCCACAATAGAAGGATCGCTCACAATGCGCTCATCGCCCAGAAGTCGGAATGAGGCGATGATACCTGTCACGGTGCCGAGAATGCCGAGCATCGGAGCTGCGGTCACGATCGTGCCCAGTGTCGTCATGTAGCGGTGCAGACGGCTGCGCAGCGATTCGATGGCTTCCACCGCAGCGGCATCGGACGCGCCACCGGCCAGAAGTCGCCGCACGAGTTCAGCGTAAATCCCTTGGGCGTCGCGCAGCAGTGTGTGGGTTTCGTGGATTTGTCCGAGCCGCAGATGTTCGGCGAGTCGATTGAATAGCTGCCGCTGCGATCGGCTATGCATGCGAAGCCAGAACAGCGAGCGTTCCACAATCAATGCGACAGACAACAGGCTCAGAATGGCCAGAGGCCACATCACCCAGCCGCCGCGCTCAAATAAAGAGGCAATGAGTCGTAACGCTTCGGTCATGACGGGCATCATACGCCCAATGCCCGTGCTTGAGCCAACGTCGCTGTGCGGGCAAGATGACCGAACCATGGCAGATTCATCCACTCCATCTGATGCCGATCGCTGGTATGAAACCGCCTTCGGTGCGCTTTACCCGTTGATTTACCGCCATCGGGATGATGCTGCGGCATTGGAAGAAGTCGAAGCGTTGTGCCAGGCCGTCGGCATACGACCCGCGCAAACCGTTCTGGATGTCTGTTGCGGCGACGGACGTCATCTCGAAGCATTGTGTCGGCGCGGTTGTGATGTCGTGGGAGTGGATCTGTCGCAGGCACTTCTGGCGCGAGCCGGCGAACGTGACGTGCTGCGCGGTCGGCTGGTGCGGGCCGATGCCAGAGCATTGCCTTTTTCAGGATCTTTTGATGTGGTGGTCAATCTCTTCACGAGTTTCGGTTACTTCGATCTCGAAGGCGATCGCATGCAATTGAGCGCCATGGTCAGGGCACTGCATGTCGGCGGCACGCTGGTGGTCGATCTGCCAGATGCCGGGCACATCCGTCGATCGCTTGAGCCGCACACCGTCGAAATCATTGAAGGGCATCGCTTGGAACAGCATCGTCATGTCGAAGCCGATCGCGTCGTCAAACACGTGCGCGTGATCGATCCGACCGGTCGTGTTCATGAACATGTGGAGCGTGTGCGTCTGTATGATGCGGATCGCATCATGGCCGAAGCCCGTTCGGCCGGGCTGGCCGACATCCGATGCTGGGGTGATTATGACGGCGCCGCTTCCCGGGCGCAGTCTCCCCGCATGATTCTGGTTGGGAAACGCGCATGAGTCTGACCCATCACGCCCAAGCCATTGCTTTTGAACCGCCGCATCCTTGGGGGGAGTGGTCTGATGGGCTGGCGTCGGTTCAATCCCGTCCGAAAGCGACGAGTCCATGGTTGGATCGAGTGGCAGTCGCTGAGGCGATCACGGCGCATCATCGACGCTTGAACATCCCTGCTCATGATGCATGGATCGAGGCCCTGAAACATCCTGAAGGTGCCTGGGTGGTGGGTGGCCAGCAACCGGGATTGCTGCTCGGCGCTCCGTTGGTCATTTATAAAGCGGTCATGGCCATTCGCGTGGCGCAAAAACTGACCCGTCAATGGCAGGTTCCGGTGGCGGCAGCTTTCTGGCTGGCCAGTGAAGATCACGATATTCAGGAAGTGAACCATGTCACGATGCGCGGTCAGAAATTCACTTTGGAACATTCAGCATTGGAACAAGGCGGTCCGCGTCCTCCTGTGGGGGCGATCGATCTAAGTGCGCACCGCGATCGGGTGATCGCTTTTGTGGCTGAGTCGCTGGTGGGTCTTCAGCATCGTGACTGGGTGATGTCGATGGTGGAGTCGGCGCCGTGGACCAGTTATGCCGATCAATTCGGGCATCTGATGGCGCATGTTTTTCGCGACCACCCGTTGGCACTGGTGGATCCGATGGCCCTGCGTTCACTCACGGCGCCGTTTCTGAAACAGGCCGCAGCGCAATGGCCCGCTTTGACCCAAGCGTTCGATCAAGGCGCTGCGCAGATGCGGTCCATGGGTGTGAAACCGCCGCTCGAACAACTGGGTTTGTTCAATTTGCAGTCAGGGCATCGTCTGGCGGTGGAAGATCCGACCGCCGTGGATTTCTCGACGGCATGGCTGTCGCCTGGCGCGGGATTGCGACCGGTGATGCAGGATGCCGTGCTGCCCGTTGTGGCGACGGTGGCCGGGCCCACCGAGTCGCTTTATCTTCGGCAGATTGATCCGTTGTTCGCGGTGATGGGTGTGAAACGATCAGTGTTGGTGCCGCGCGGTGCGGCCACGGTGATGGATCACACCACCGCTGCGCTGGCAAACCAGTTGGCGTTGGCTGGCAGTGATCTGCTTCAGGTGGCTGAAAGTGACGACCCGGGTCAAGTGGTTTCGCATTCGGATCTGCAACGGCTGGAGCAATTGTGTGAACAACTCGTATCCCATCTCGATACGTTGAGCGATGATGCGTTGAGCAAGCAGCTCACCAAAGCGCGAGAATCCATCACGCATCAGGTGGGGCGTGTGATCGACCGGGTGACGCAGGTGCGACTCGAATCTGCCGGGCGCGGGCGCAAGCAGCGTCGCCGTCTGGCCGAGGTTGTTCGTCCCGGAGGCCAACCTCAGGAGCGTGAGCCCGGCGGTGCATTGATGATGCTGGCGACGCATGGTCCGGCATGGATCGATACGCTGATGAAGGTTTTTGATCCGGACCGATGTGCGCATCATGTGATCACGATGGGTGGCCCATCTGTGGAGAAACAGTCATGACCGTGGATATTCTGGCCTTCGGTGCCCATCCCGATGATGTGGAGATGACGATCGGCGGTCTGATCGCGAAATCGATCGCGGCCGGGCGCACCGTGGTCATTGCGGACATGACGCGCGGTGAGATGGGCACGCGGGGCACGCCCGAAACCCGAGCCACTGAAGCTGCCGCGGCAGCCAAAGTACTCGGCGTGTCATCGCGCGTGAATCTGAATATGGGCGATGGCCGTCTTGAAAACACCATGGCTTGCCGGGATCGCATCATTGCACTGATCCGCGAATACCGTCCCACACTGGTGCTCGGACCTCATTGGGACGATCTGCATCCGGACCACGCGGCGACCGGAGCCATGGTCCGTGATGTGATGTATCCCTGCGGTTTCGCCAAACATCCTGTGGGCGGTGAAGCCCATCGACCGCGCGAATTTCTGTTTTATCTTTCGCATTTCACGCATGAACCGAGTTTCGTGGTGGATATTCCCGAAGCGCATCACGAAACAAAAATGCGAGCGGTCGCTTGTTATGCCTCTCAATTTCATCAGTCGGAAAATGATCCGGCGCGGCCCACGTGGATTGCCACCAAGGGTTTCATGAAAGTGCTTGAATCACGCGCGGTCCATTACGGCAGTCTGATTCACGCCGCTTATGGTGAACCGCTGATCAGTCCACGCACCGTGCCGATGTCGGACCCGGTGGCCCATTACCAGAATTATTTCGAGGTCTGAAGTGCGCATTGCAATTTCATGTCATCCGACGCAAGGCGGCAGTGGCGTGGTCGCCACCGAACTGGCCATGGGTCTGGCGGGTCGTGGCCACGAAGTGCATCTGGTTTCGCTGGATCGACCTTTCCGTCTGTGCAATAAGCAGCCGGTGCATTTTCATCGCGTGACCATCGCGGATTATCCATTGTTCAAGCATCCGCCGCATGATCTGTGTCTGGCGAACAAACTGGCCGAAGTCATTGAAAAGCATGACATCCAGGTGGTGCATGCGCATTATGCCGTGCCCCATGCCATCAGCGCCATGCTTGCGGCACAGTCGGTGCGACCGCATCCAGTGCGCGTGGTGACCACGCTGCACGGTACGGACATTACACTGGTGGGTTCGCATCGGGACTTTTACCGCATCTGCCGCCACGCCATGACGCAATGCGATGGCTTGACCACCGTGTCGCGCTGGTTGAGCGATGAAACGGTGAAAACCTTCAAACTCACCGAAGATCCGGTGGTTATCCCTAACTTTGTGGACTGCGAACGCTTCTCGGCGATGGGCCGTGCGCCATATCCGACCGATGGCCAACCTTTGCGTCTGATGCATGCCAGTAACTTTCGGCCGGTGAAGCGCGTTTTCGACGTCATTCGTGTGTTCGAGAAAATATCGAAACAACTCCCGGCCACATTGGACATGGTGGGTGACGGCCCTTTGCTTGGGATGGCCGAAGAACTCGCGGGCGAATTGGGACTTTGTGATCGCGTGAGTTTTCACGGGCCGCAAACGGATATGGCCACGCATTACCGCGCCGCTCATGCGTATCTGCTGCTCAGTGATTATGAATCGTTCGGTCTTTCGGCGCTCGAAGCCATGGCTTGCGGCACGCCGGTGCTGGCCACCTGCGCCGGTGGTTTGGTCGAAGTGGTCGAGGATGGCGTGACGGGAGCCTTGCGACCGGTCGGTGACATCGATGCGATGGCCGCCGCCGGTTTGGATATTTTGCGTGATGCCGATCGGTGGGCCGCCATGAGCGTGGCCGCGGCGGCACGTGCCAAGGCGGCATTCTGCAAAGATGCTTTGATCGGCGCCTACGAGGCTTTTTATCAGCGGGTGATCGACCAGCCTGCGTCCAAAAGCTGATTGTCCCGGTTGGACGACGATTGACCTTTGCTCATCACACGATCTGTAGGCATTTGAATTCGGAGGCCGATGATGGTTTGTCAGCTGCGCTGGATCAGTCTGTGGGTGGGGGTCATGGCTTCGGCTTCGATGGCGGCGTCGATCTGGGTCGAAGGTGAATCGGCCACTGAGAAAAGCGTCACACCGCACGGCTGGTATGACTCGGTCCGGAAAGAGGCTCTTTCGGGTGGTGATTGGGTCAGCCATTTTGACGAAAACAAAACCGGCGAAGCAGCTTATGGCTTCACCGCGCCGCACGGTGGGCGCTATGTGTTCTGGGTTCGGTGCAATCCGCTGCATGCCAAGCTCGATTACCGCGTGGATGACGGTGCATGGATACCGGTGGAGTTCAAATCCTCCGATGTGCGCGGGCAAATCAACATTGCAAAAGATCACAAACCGGACCTTCGATTTCTGGCCTGGGTGCGCGTCGGAGTAGTGCGCCTGGAAGCCGGTCAGCGCAAACTCGCTTTTCGCATGCGATCGGGACCGCAGAATCACGGCGGCATTGATTGCTTTGTCTTCACGGATGACGGCTTCACGCCCAGCGGCACACTCAGGCCTGATGCGGTGGAGGCCGCAGCGCCTGATACGTGGTTTGCGGTGGCCGCAGGTGAAGATCCGTTCTCGCCTGAATCCGTGATCGACATGTCGGCGCTATTGCATACGCCTGCCGGGCGTTTTGGATTTCTGCATCGTGATGGAGCCGCGCTGCGGTTTGAGCAATCAAAAACGCCGGTGCAGTTTTGGGGCGTCAATGCCGGTTACGGTCATGGTCATCGCTCTCGTCCGGATCAGGTCCGCCATCTCAAATATCTGGCCAAGCACGGCGTGAACATGATTCGTCAGCACCCGCTGCAGGCGGTGCTGGGCCAGATGAAAAACGGCACATTCGACGCCGAACGGCTGGATGCTTGGGATTGGTGGTTTGCGCAGGCCAAGCAACGCGGCCTCTACATGACCTGGTCGGTGTTCTATCCCACATTGATCTGGCCGGAAGATGGTTATGACCCGGCGCTCTACGCGGAACTTGAACCCAAGGGTGATGCACGCAGTGCATACGGGCTGGTCAATGTGGAGCCGGCGCTTCAGGATATTCAATGGCGCTACATGCAGGCGATTCTGAATCATCGCAATGCTTACACCGGCATGCGTTATATCGACGATCCGGCGCTGGCCGTGGTGGAATTTCAGAATGAGGATTGTGTCTTCTTTCACCATCCGCTGGGTCAGCTTTCTGATCCGAAGCAGTGGCCGAAACATTCCGAGCGACTGGAAAAGAAGTGGCGCAATTGGCTGCGAGCCAAGTACGGTTCGGACCTGGCCGTCAAACGAGCCTTCGGTGACAAGTGGATGCCGGGCGATGATTTCGCCGGTGGACGTATGCGCCTGATGGCGGCCTACCACATGGGTGGCGAAGGGCCGAAATATGAATTCGGCGGGCAAAAAACGCGGGCCGGTGATCAGATTCGATTTCTGACCGAATTGCAGCGCGGCTTTTATGAACAGCGCGAAAAACAATTGCGCGATCTGGGTTTCAAAGGCGTGACGGTGACCACGGCTTGGCGCGCCGGCGGCGCGGCGGCTGATCCGGCCAATCTGTATGCCGATACGGCCGCAGACATGATCGACCGGCACAATTATTTCGGTGGTGGCGACGGCGGCCACGCCATCACCACGGGAAAGGTCAATGCCGAAAGCCATCTCGACCGGCCGGGCAGTGGTTTGCTGGCGACGGGTTTGTATCAAGTCAATGACCGTCCGTTTGCGATCACCGAATGGTCGAGTCTGCCGCCGAATCAAGCCAAGTTTGAAGCAGCGCCGCTTATGGCGTTCTACGGCATGGGTCTTCAAGGTTGGGATGCGCTGTATCACTTTGCCAACGGCTTGCCGCACCTGGGTGACGGTTGGCCGGGGCTCACCAAATACAGTTCGGATACACCGCATTACATGGGGCAGTTTCCGGCGCTGGCGTTTGCACTGCATCATGGGCACGTGGCCACCGGACCGGTGGTTGCGATGCGCCGACTGGCGACTGACGATTTGTTCAAGGGCGTGGATCCGCTCGGTCAGGATTTCACCGGCGGTGGCCATGACGTCAAGACGCTGGATGGCCAGCAAGCCACGCCGCCCGAAGCACTGGCCATCGGTCGCGTGACCATCGGATTTGATGCCGGCGAAGCCAAGTCTTTGGAGGCATCGACGTATTGGAATAAAGATCTCAAAACCATTCGGTCAGCGACGAATCAACTGACCTGGGATTATGGGCGCGGGCTGGTGGTGCTCACGCCCGAAAAGACGCAGGCGATCATCGGTCGCGCCGCGGGTATCGGACCGGTCGATCTGCCCGGCGTGAAAGTCACGATCGATACACCGATGGTTTCGTTGATTTTCACGCCGCTGGACAACCAACCGTTGAAAGATTCAAAACGCATTCTGATCACGGCGATGGCGCGCGACACACAGCAAGGTGCGGTTTACAGCGCAGACGGTACAAAACTCGAAGCAGTGGGTGGCCCTCCTTTGTTGATGGAGCCGGTGCAGGCTTTGATCCATTTCAAAGGAGATAAGCCGATGGCCGTTCAGGCGCTCAATCCCTACGGCGTGCCGACCGATCGACGTCCGGCCATCGAGGCCGGTGGAGCCTTCCGCATCGATGGGCGCTATCACGCGTATTACTATCTCGTGACGCGCTGAGCTGAGTCGGTTAGCCTTTCGGACATGACTGAATCCACTTCGACCGGGCCCGCTGCAGCACCACGCGGTTCGCAACTGCTGACATGGCTGATTCTCGCCGGTCTACTTGTCGGTGCTGTGGTCGGTCAGATCATTTACGTCAGTTATGACGGCAAAGCGCCCGAGGCGTTGCTGGATGGTTTTTCATTCATCGGCAATACCTTCTTCATGAATCTGCTGAAGATGGTGCTGGTGCCGCTGGTCGCATCGTCGGTCATCGCAGGTGTGGGGGCGATCGGTGATCCCTCGCGTCTGGGACGTCTCGGGGGTCTGACGCTGGTGTATTACTTTTCGACCATGGCGGTTGCCGTCGTACTCGGCGTCGTACTTGTTTCAACGATTCAACCCGGTGATCCGAATCGCGACGGTGCGGGGATCGGTACGGCCGTCATTGCCCAGGGCGAAGCGGCCTACTCAAATGAATCGGAAGACAAGCGTAATACCGTGCAATCGCATGGCGAAGGCGGTTTGGTCGCGGCGTTCAAGAACATCGTGGGCCAGATCATTCCCTCGAATCCGATCGGTGCCGCGGCCGAAGGCAAGTTGCTGCCGGTGATCGCCTTCAGTCTTTTATTGGGCATCGTGCTTACAGTGATCGGGCCGCCGGGTCGACCGTTGATGGCACTGTTTGAATCGCTGTTTGCCGCCATCATGAAACTGGTGGAATGGATTTTGTGGCTTGCCACTGGGCGTGTTTGCGCTGGTGGTCTGGTCGGTGGGGCGCATCGGTCTCGGGGCGCTGGCCGGTCCAGTGTTCTGGTATGTGTTCACGGTTCTGCTGGGTTTATTGCTGCACGCGGTGGTGGTGATCCCGCTGGTGATGTGGATGTTGACGCGCCAGAATCCCTTTGTCTTCATGCATCAGATGCGATCGGCGTTGATGACGGCCTTCGGTACCGATTCAAGTTCGGCCACGTTGCCGGTCACGATCGAAGCCGCCGAAAAATTCGGTGGTTGCAGCTCGCGGGCATCACGATTCGTGTTGCCGCTGGGTGCCACGATCAACATGGATGGCACGGCGCTTTACGAAGGCGTGGCGGTGGTCTTTTTGTTTCAGTGTTACGGCATCCCGTTGGGGCCGACCGAGCTGGCCATCGTGGTGGTGACCGCCACGCTCGCGGCGATCGGCGCCGCAGGTATTCCTTCGGCAGGTCTGGTCACGATGGCGATTGTGGTGGGTGCGGTGAATGGGTCGCTTGGCGGCGATAAGACGCTGCCACTTGCCGCCATCGGCATCATTCTCGGTATCGATCGTATTCTGGATATGTGTCGCACCACCGTGAATGTCTGGGGCGATGCGGTGGGCGCGAAGATCATGACGCGTCTAGCGCCGGATGATCGGGAGACCCTGGCATGAGCAGCGAACGATTCGATCTGGCGGTGGCCGAAGTGGATGCGGCAAATCTTGAAGATCCACGTGAAGAGACATGGGAAGGGCGCACGTATCCCAAAGAATTGATCTACGGTCGGCGCATGAGTACCTGGCTGGAGAAGCTTGTGCCGCAGGCCTCCGAAGCTTTGCGCTTGGCGGTGCGAGCCCAGCACATTCGGCGATGGATGAAGCCGCGCGATCAGTATCCGATGGATCGCAAGGGCTATCACTTGTGGCGCACAGAGCTGTATGGTTTTCACGCGCAGGAAATGGCCGGGATTCTTCAGTCAGCCGGATACGATGCGGCCATGATCGAGCGTGTCGGCGATCTAATTCAGAAAAAGCGATTGAAGTCAGACGAAGAAGCACAGGCCCTTGAAGATGTGGCCTGCTTGGTTTTTCTGGAATTCTACTTCGCGGACTTTGCTTCGCATTACGACGACGAAAAAGTCATCGCGATTCTGCAGCGCACTTGGAAGAAGATGTCGGATCGCGGACATGCTGCGGCGCTGTCCCTTGAGTTGTCTGAAGTCGCATCGCGTCTGGTCAAGAAGGCGCTTTCGGCAATTTAATGCGTGAAGACGCGCATGAGGGGTGAGGTCGACATGATTCGTAATGCAAGCATTATTGGTTTGGTTTTGGGCATGCTTTGTGCATGTGCCGCGCCGCAGGCTGTGGGCGTGGCGGATCCGGAATCTGCTCTGCCGGCCTTAGGCAATATCGACGCGCAACCAATCCATGTTTATGTCGAACGTCTGCACGAAGCACTTCGGTCTCTCGGTCAGCCGCTGTCTGAATCCGAAGAAGCCCGTCTGGCCGAAGCTCGAAAAACGTCTGATGCGGATCAAGCCATGCGCATGATTCAGCAGGTGCTGGATCCACACTGTCTGGTCGGTGTGACGATCAATCCCGAGTCGCGCGTGAAGGTGGATTCGGGGCCGGCACAGCTCCGACTTTTGCAGCAGGGCTGGACGGGATTTCTTGTGAAAGTCCACAATCAAGCCGGTGTGACGGCACCGTTGCGTGTGTTGAGCCATCAGATTCTGAGCATGCACAATGCGCCCACTGATCAGTTGGAAGATCGATGGCTCGACGCGCAATGGGTTGATCAGCGACCGTTGGCGAAAACACTTTCGGGAATCGAACTGGAATATCGCATTCTGATGCTCTACAGCCGGGATGCCGGTCAGCGTGCTGCGGTTTTGAGTTTTGATGTGGGACAGGGCACACAGGAACTTGGATTTCGAAACGACATCGCCATCACGTTCAGCGCGCAGGCAGCCATGCCGGTGACGCTGGGCGTGAAGGATGAACAGGGGCAGCCCGTTACGGCCGCATTTGAAGTGCGCGATGCACGCGGGCGCACTTATCCGGCGCAGACCAAGCGACGTGCGCCGGATTTCTCTTTTCATCCGCAGGTTTACCGGGCCGATGGTGAAACCTTGCTGTTGCCGCCGGGTGTTTACGATGTGCAGTGCCGGCGCGGCCCTGAATACCACGCCATGCATCGGCGGATCACCGTGACGGATGCGCCGATACGAGTCGAATTCAAATTGAATCGCTGGGTGAATCCTGCGGCGCGTGGCTGGTGGTCGGGCGATCATCACATTCATGCGGCGGGTTGCGCGCACTTTGCACAACCCACTGAAGGCGTAACGCCTGATGTGATGATGCGACACTGTCTGGGTGAAGACTTGAAGATCGGTGCCACGCTGACCTGGGGGCCGGGTTTTGATTATCAAAAACAATTCTTCACCGGTCGCGCTGACCAGGTGTCGAAGCCACCTTATCTGTTGCGCTATGACGTCGAAGTTTCGGGTTTCGGATCACATCGATCCGGCCATTTGTGTCTGCTGCAGCTTAAGGAGCAGATTTATCCCGGCGGTGATTCGAAAAATCACTGGCCGACACTGGGCCTCAATACGTTGCGCTGGGCCAAGAAACAAGGAGCGTTGTGCGGGCCGGCGCATTCGGGTTGGGGCCTTGGCGTACGCACCACTGAACTGCCGAATGATGTGGTTCCGCCCTATGACAGCATCGGCGCGAATGAATACATCGTGGATGTCACGCACAAGGTGCCGGGGCCGGATGGCAAGCTGGTGCCGGCTGTCGATTTCATGTCGACCGTGGATACGCCTTACGTGTGGGAGTTGAACATGTGGTATCACACGCTCAATTGCGGTTTCCGCACGCGCATCAGCGGCGAAACCGATTTCCCATGTATTTATGGAGAGCGCGTCGGTCTTGGGCGCTCTTATGTCAAAGTGGATGGCGATCTGACTTATGAAAAATGGTGTGAAGGCATCCGCAACGGCAATGCGTACGTTTCAGATGGCTTGAGTCATCTGATGGATTTCAGTCTTGGAAAGCAGAAACTGAGTTCGGGAGACGGAGAACTCCGACTCGATCAACCGGGTTTTCTTCGCGCAAGCGTTCGGGTGGCGGCACTTCTGCCGGAAACGCCGGATAAGACGATTCGACCTTATAAGCAGGTCATTGGCGAAGTCAGCGGTCAGAGCAGTCGATGGGCTCAGGGGTTGCGGCCGTTCTGGCATCTGGAGCGAGCGCGACTTGGCAACACGCGCAATGTGAATGTCGAGTTGTTGGTCAATGGTTTGCCGGTCGCCAAAAAGACGATTCTTGCCGATGGTTTGACGCGCGAAGTGTATTTCGATGTCGAAATCGCGCAAAGCAGTTGGGTGGCCTATCGAATTCTCGGGTCATCGCACACCAATCCGATTTTCGTGACGGTGGCCGGCAAACCGATTCGCGCTTCGCTGCGCAGTGCGCAGTGGTGCCTCGACGGTGTGGAGCAGTGCTGGTCGCAGAAAAAAGGAACGTATGCCGAATCCGAAATGGCCGATGCCGTGGCGGCCTACGAACATGCTCGCACGACGTATCGAAAAATTCTGAGTGAATCGATCGCTGAGTAATTTACCGTTCAATGCGCACGGTTTCGCCTTCGCAGGTCACCGCAAAGCATCGGATGGGATCCACTGCCGGACCACAGGTGGCGCGACCGGTTTTGAGATCGAACATCGCGCCGTGCCACGGACAGACGATTTGACGGCCTTCGACCGGACCATCCGAAAGCGGAATGCTGGCGTGAGAACATTCGTCGCGCACGGCATAGATGGATCCATCTTTGCATCGCACCACACAGACCGCCTCATCGCCAAGCGTGACGCGCTTGGGTTCATCCGGTTTCAGATCAGACAGCGGCAAAGTGACGGCGTCGCTCACGAATCCTGCTCCGTCGAAACGGGTTTGGGCAGGCCGTAACTGTAAACCGCAATTGCCGTGGCCAGTGCCAGCAGCATGGCGCCGGTGATCTGATGTGTGGTGGTCAGACCCACATCGGCAGACGTGGGCGTGCCGGCGCGTTCGGTGGCTGCTCGAGCGCCCCATGCCGCGAAACCCAGGCCGATTTGCAACAGCACCACGCCCATGAGAGCCAAGCCGAGAGCACCATGACGGGCCATGTTTCGCCGCGCAGCGTCCACGCACGCAGACCCACGATGATCGCAACAGGAAACACGATGCCGGCCCCGCCGATGTGCAGCATGACATTCAAATGCAGATGGCGCACCAAGGCGCCCAGAATCAATTGACCGAGTAACAGGCTTACCAGAAGTGGCGCAAGAACATGATCGGCATCGCGTTTGAAAGGGGCGCGGAGGGCGCGATGCCAGCTCGGCGAACTCACCACGGTCAGGCCGACGAGCATGGCGAAAAAGATCTGTCCGAAAACGCCATGCGCCACACGCAGACTGGCGCTGGCCTGTGTTTCGTGTTCCACGCGAGCCACTTCCACGCCTTGTTCGGGCGTGTTGGCCGAAGTCACGCGGCGTCCGCCCATATAGCCCTGCAGACAGACGGCCAGGACCGCCATGATCACAAAGACGCGCACCCCGACTCGGCGATCACTGCGCCACATCGCAAAAGCCATCGCAAGGGTGGTCAGACCCACCAATGCCCCGTACAGACGATGCGCATGTTCGTAATAGATGTTGCCCGTCATGCGAGCCAGCGGATACAAAAACATGTTGTAGCCCGACGTGGTGGGCCAGTCTTTCACTGCCAGACCGGCTTCGCGACCGGTGACCAGACCACCGGCAATAAGCAGCAATGCTGTGGCACCCATCGCGATCCATGCAAAATGGTGCGTCCAGATGGGCGCGTTCCGCCACGACATTGCGCCGGCGGCCGAGCATCGCGCCAAGGCCCACCAGCGCCGCAGAGGCAAGCATCGAACCGGGAATCCAAATCAGAGCCGATGTTGGTTTTGAATCGCTGATCAGACTGCCCAGCACGAGAAGATTGATCACGGCGGTGATCAGTCCGGCGATGGCGCCTGCGCCGGGTCCGCGTCCGGAGCATCGCCCCAGCAGCCAGCCGCCGCCCAAGCCGCATGCGATCAAGCCTGAAAACAGCACCGGAGCAGGTATGGAAAGTCCGGGCAGACGACACACATAACCCACCGCCCACATGGACACGGCCGTTCCAAAACCCACCGCCCACAGATCCATCGTGGTGCGCTCGGGCGTGGCATGTTCGGGTTCGTTGTGCATGACAAGAGGGGCATGATAACGTCAGATCATGTCTTGCCGGGTATCGACGGGGGCTCTACGATGCCCGGTCACTTGACGTGCGATCTGAGACCATGAATCAAAGCCTTTCCATCCCATCGATTGAAGTGCCGGCCGAAGTTTCGGTGCGGCGCTGGTGGCGCATCTATCAGGAACTGGGCAAATTCCGCCTGAGCCTTCTGGTGGTGATGACGGCGGCACTCGGCTTTGTGATGGCACCTGCTCCGACGCTCGACTGGGCGACTTTCGGGTGGGCGATGCTGGGCACCGGTCTTTGTGCCTGGGCTGCGAATGCCGCCAATCAAGCCATCGAAGTGCATCGTGATGCCCGCATGAAGCGCACCATGAACCGGCCTCTGCCCAGCGCACGCATGGGTTCGCATCATGCATGGATCGCCGTGGTCATGGCGACCGGTTTGGGACTGACGATTCTGCTGGCATGGACGAACGTATTGACCGCGGGTTTGGCGGCGCTCACGATTATTCTCTACGTGGGGTGCTACACCCCGATGAAAGTCCACAGTTCACTCAACACGCTGGTGGGCGCGGTGGTCGGTGCAATCCCCCCTTTGATGGGATGGACGGCGGCGGTGAATGAGTTGAGCGCCGGGGCCTGGATTCTTGCAGCGCTGCTTCTGGTCTGGCAGGTGCCGCACTTTCTGGCGCTGGCCTGGTTGTATCGCGAAGATTACGAGCGCGGCGGATTCCGCATGCTGCCGAGTCTGGATCCGCATGGCACCTTCACCGTGAAAGCGGTGGTGCTCTGGACTTTCGCTTTGATTCCCGTCTCGCTGGCGGCATTGTGGGTTGGCATTGCCGGCCCGGTTTATGCGGTGGGTGCCGTGGCTGCAGGTCTATGGCTGTTGCGCGGCGCTTGGGCCATGCATCGTGAATTATCGCGGGATACGGCGCGACGTCTGTTCCTTGCCACCGTCCTTTACCTGCCCATCCTGATGCTCATGATGGTGCTCGATCGCCAGACGCCTTATCGACCGGTCGCCGCAGGGCCGAAGGCCGTTCTGCTCTCACCTGATTTACCGTGAATATGCCTGCCGAAGCTGTGCCCATCGATCCGGCGCGCCAACGTGCATGGCGTCGTGTGGCGATGACGATCACGTTCCTGGTCCTCATGGCCGTGATCGTGCCGATGTATCACATGGCGCAGATCAGCGGCAAGCGTGTCGGGGATGGTGTGCATGTCGAAACCTACGGTTTTGATCTTTCCGCGCTCGATCCCGAATATCGAAAAAGACTCGCTGCTTCCGGACTGTCGCGCGACGGGCAGCTTGTGCTGGACAAAGTCCGCACCATTTCCATCGCCACCGCCGAGACGCGCAATCATCGCACCGGGTCATACATTCGGTTTCTGGTGAAAGATGGTCCCGTGATCGGCGTATCGGTGGGGGATCAGCATCGGGCCTACCCCATCCGTTTCATGCGCGTGCATGAAATCGTGAATGACACGCTTGGCGATCTGCCGATTGCAGTGACTTTTTCGCCTCTGACGCAAAGCGCCGCGGTGTGTGGTCGTCGGACGGATCAAGGCGTGCGGGTCTTCGGTTACAGCGGATTGCTGCTGGATGCGAATCTGCTTCTGTATGACCGCAGCGCGAAGGAGCCGCAGGCGCTCTGGTCCCAATTGCGCCATTCAGCCATCAGTGGGTTGGCGAAGGATCAGTCGATTGCGGTGCTCCCCATGCGTTTCACCACATGGGGATCCTGGCGCGACGCGCATCCGAACAGCACCATTCTGGATGATCACCGCGATGCGGATCCGCGCCTGGACAGTGACATCATCAAGCAGCGCTACCGGGCTTCGGCAATGCGCGATGTCGAAAATTACGCCGTGTCATACAAACGATTTCCGGTGGCCGCCGCTCCGAAAGCGCAGGATGACGCCACCGAGCGTGTGGTGGCCGAGTGGGTCAATGGCGCATGGCAGTTGCGCGTGCTGAATCTCACCGACGAATCGGGAGACAGCGCATCGGTTCCAACCATGGTGGCTTATCGATGGGCGTGGGCATCAAGTCGTCGGTGAACGATCTTGTCGCGATGCGCCGGTCATCAGGATGGCGGCCAAGACGACCAGACCGCCGGCAAACCAGTAGTGAAGACTCAAATCAGTCGTGAATTTGGCAATCAGCGCCACCGCCGCATAACTGATCGAACGTCCCAATGCGGTCAGACTCTGATTGAGACCCTGCACCGAACCCTGATCACCGACACTGGTATTACGGCTGAGCCAGCCTGAGAGGGCGGGGGTGGCGAGCGATCCGCCGATGGCAATCAGGATGGCCGCTGTCCAGAACGCCCAGAGTGGTGGATGTGTGGCAAACCAGAAAAACCCGGCTGAAAGCAGAATCAAACCGATGAGAATCGTGCGCGGTTCACCCAGGCATCGCACCATCGGCCGAATGCCGCCGCCTTGAACCAGCACGCCGATGAACATCCAGAACGCGAAAACCCATTTGATTTCGCGCTCGTAGCCGTACCAGTTCTGGCAAAGTGTCGGAAGCGTGGGCACGAGAATCATGTGGCCGGCCGTCATCACAAGCGTGATCACCAGCGGCAGCACGATGGCGCGCGTGCGCATCAATCGCAGCAACGGGGCGCGCAGGATATCCGGTGAATCTAGAGCACGATCAGTGTCGTGTTCCGGATGGGTTTCACGCAAGACAAAAAGGATGATCAGCAGCGACAAGCCTTGCGCGCTCGCCATTGCCCAGCCCACCATATTGAGCGCTAAATGATCACCCACCACACCGCCCATGATGATGCCGCCGAACATGCCGAAGCCGAATGCGGCGCCCAGATGGCCCATGGCTGCAGCGCGTTTTTCCGGGCGACTGACATCGGCGGCGATGGCTTGTGTGAGTGTGGCCTGCGCCTGAAAACACCCGGCAAAAAGACGTGAAATCGCAAGCCATGCCAATCCGCTGATGCTGCTCGAAGCGAGACTCGGTGCCAAAGCCCACAGGATTGATCCACCGAATGTGCCGAGCGTGGCGATGGCAAGAATCGGTTTGCGCCCGAAATGATCTGACAGTCTGCCCCAGACCGTGTTCATGATGATGCGTGGGGCGCCGACCAACAGAAACATCAACCCGGTCCAGCTCAGTGCCGCCTCAGGACTGGCGCCCAGTTCTTCGCAGTAGCGTGACATGACTGGGAAGATGGCGCCGAAGCTCAGCACTTCCAGAAAAACAACAAGAGCAGCGGCAATCAGGGGTGGCATCAGGCGGCTAAGGTAGCAGTCGGCGCGGCGGGGAGCAAGCGGCTCATTCTGCGAAAGAGTCTCAGGATGTGAATTTCTCAAAACTTTTCCGGAGCGGGCCTTGCAAAGAATGATCAATTGAATAATCTCTGCCCTTTCAACCGAAGCGCTGTGAGAGAAACACTTTCAAGCAGTTTGACGCTCCGAACCGATTCTCTACAATCGTAAGCATGATTCGTGAAAAAATTCACGAACTGTAGTGGCCAGAGAGCAGGCGATGAAAGAAACGCGACAGAAGCCCCTTTTTCCACGATGGGCGAACTGGGTATTACCCGCCGTTCTTTTTGGTGCGGTGGCAGGGGCCCCCTATGGTCTTCTGCTGGTCGGTTTGGGGGCAGCCCCGTCCACCACGGATATCGGCTACCAGCCCAAGCAGCCCATCGCTTACAGCCACGAACTTCACGTCAACAAACTCGGCTTGGATTGTCGCTATTGCCATAACACGGTCGAGACTTCCGCTTATGCAGCGATTCCTCCCACAGAAACCTGCATGAACTGCCACCGGTCGGTGCGAAAAAACAGTCCGAAACTCGAACCGCTTTACGCCAGTTTCCGAAGCGGCAAGCCGGTGCTCTGGAAGAAAGTGCACGACCTGCCTGATTATGTGTATTTCAATCACTCGGCGCATGTGAACAAGGGCGTGAGTTGTGCGACCTGCCACGGCCGTGTGGATCACATGGACGGTGATGTGCATCGCGTGTCGCAACAAAAAGAACTGAGCATGGGCTGGTGTCTGAGTTGCCACCGCGACCCGGCGCCGAATCTTCGTCCCAAGGATCAGGTCACCAACCTGGGTTGGGATCATGGGAAATCCGACGCCGAAAAACGTCAGTTGGGCGAAGTGATTCGTACGAACCTGAACATCAAGACTCCCAAACAGATGGCTGATTGCTCGATATGCCACCGGTAAATCAAGACAAAAAGGTCTATTGGCGCAGCTTGGAAGATCTGGCGAATACGCCGGCCATTCAGGCGCATCGTGCCAAGGAATTCGGCGACTATGAGCCGGATCAGATCGTGGCGGCTCCGTCGCGACGTCGGTTCATGAAGCTCATGGGTTCGTCGATGGCGCTGGCCGGACTGGCCGCTAACTCGGGTTGCCGTCGCTGGCCTGAAAAACAAGTTGCGCCATACACGCATCGTCCCGAAGATCACAATCCCGGTCAGCATGTGCATTACGCCACCATCATGCCTCTGGCGGGTGTGGCGCAGCCGCTGCTGGTGACCACGGTGGATGGTCGCCCGATCAAGATCGAAGGCAACCCCTCGCACCCGCAATCACGAGGTGCCGCCAGTGCATGGGCACAGGCGAGCGTGCTGGAACTTTACGATCCGGAACGTTCGCGTGGGGTGAAACTGGCAGAGAGCGAAGACCGCGCGAAGAAGGCATCTTCTTCGTGGGCTGCGTTTGATAAAGCCCACTCCGAGATCATCACTCATGATGGTGAAGGATTGGCCATTCTTTCAGAAGCGGCCGGTTCTCCCACGTTTGAATCGCAAGTCGCCCGTTTCGGCAAAGCCCGGTGGTATCGACATGAACCGGTGAATCGATCCCATGCCGTCGAAGGGGCGCGTCTGGCATTCGGTCAGGCTCTGCGTTCTCACCCGGCCTATCACAAGGCAGATGTGATCGTTTGTCTGGATGCCGATCCACTTGGCAATGACCCGATGGCTGTGGCCAATGCGCGTGACTGGGCCGAAGGTCGTCGCGCCGACACCGATGATTTCAAACCGGCTGACGCGATCAGCCGGATGTATGTGGTCGAGCCTACTTTCACCGTGACCGGCACCAATGCCGATCGTCGCCTGCCTTTGCAGGCGTCGCGCATCGGTGCCTTTGTGGGTTTGCTGGCCGAACAGGTCGCTGGTGTAAAACTCGCAGGCATGACGCCTGTCGAAGACGCCAAGGCCAAAGCCTTTGCCGAAGACATCGCCAATGATCTGATCGCCAATGAAGGCAAGAGTCTGGTGGTGGTGGGGCCCGATCAGCCGCCTGCCGTGCATGCCGCAGCCCATCTGATCAATGCGAAACTCAAGAATCACGGCCACACCGTGATGTTCACGGCTGAATCTGAAGACGCCTTGCCCGCGCATGCGGCGCAACTTCAGGCGCTGGCGGCGGACATCCACGCAGGCCATGTTCGCGCTCTGCTGATTGTGGGCGGCAATCCGGTGTACACCACGCCGGGCGATATCGACTTCGAGCAGGCCATTGCGAAAGTTTCTTTGACGGCTCATCTGAGCCTTTATGAAGATGAAACATCGGCAGCATGCACCTGGCATCTGCCGATGTCGCATTACCTTGAAAGCTGGGGCGACGGGCGTGCTTTCGATGGCACGATCAGCATTCAGCAGCCGATGATCCAGCCGCTGCACGATACGCGCAGCGGGATTGAAGTATTGGCGCGTGCAGCAGGCGACAAGCATCCGGTTGGACTGGATCTGGTTCGAGCCACGTTTGCACCCATGTTGCCCAAGGATCGTTTTGAACGAGCTTGGCGTCGCGTGCTTCATGATGGCCATTTGGCGGGTAGCGAACTGGCTCCGGTCAAAGCGCCGGTGCTGGTCGATACCGCAAAGATTCAACTGCCCGCTCCATCGGACGGTCTTGAAATCACATTGCGTGCGGACACATGCGTGTTTGACGGGCGATTTGCCAACAGCCCCTGGCTGCAGGAATTGCCTGATCCGGTGACCAAGCTCACTTGGGATAACGCTGTTGATCAGCCCTGCGACGGCAAGGCGACTCGGTTTGAATCACGAAGACCTGGTGCAAGTGAAGTCAGGTCAACGCGAGGTGGCCGCAGCGGTTTATCTGGCCCCGGGCCAGGCTCCGGACGCATTGTCGCTGAGTCTTGGTTACGGCCGTTCGGCCAGTGGTTACATCGGCAACGGTGTGGGTTTCGATGCCTATCCGTTGACGTCGGTGAATGGCAGCGTGATTCGCAGTGTTGAAGTCGCCAAAACGGGGCGTCGTTATCGTTTGGTGGCCACGCAGGAACATCATTTGATTGATCATGCGGGCATGGTCGAGCGCGAACGTCGTTCCCATGAACTGATCAAGCGTGAAACGCTCGATGGATTCAAGGCGCATCCGCAGTTCGCCAAGCATTCGCATTTGGGCGACCGACTGAAATACAAGGAAAACGGCAAGGTGATGCCGCTTCAGCTTTTTGACCCGCCGGTCAAGGGCGAAGATGCCGCACACCAATGGGCCATGGCCATCGACTTGAACACCTGCACGGGCTGCGGTGCCTGTGTGGTGGCGTGTCAGGCCGAAAATAATATTCCGGTCGTGGGCAAGGATGAATGCGGTCGCGGCCGCGAAATGCACTGGATCAGAATCGACCGATATTTCGTCGGCGATACCGCTGATCCCGAAGTCGTGCATCAGCCGCTTGCCTGTCATCACTGCGAAAATGCACCTTGCGAACAGGTCTGCCCGGTGGCGGCGACGACGCATGACACCGAAGGCCTTAACGTGATGGTTTACAACCGCTGCATCGGCACGCGGTATTGCTCGAACAACTGTCCGTACAAGGTGCGCCGGTTCAATTATTTTGATTGGAATGCCAAGCCGGTCAAAAGTGCTCCGCAGGGCGGCATGTATCTGGGGATTCCGGATCAGCAACAATTGGATCCCAAGCTGGTCGATCCGATCCGGCGTATGCAGTTCAACCCGGATGTCACGGTGCGTATGCGCGGCGTGATGGAAAAATGCACTTTCTGTGTGCAGCGCATCAAGGCCGAGACGATTCCCGCCAAGAACAAGGGTGAAAGCGTCAAGGACGGCCAGATTGTGCCCGCGTGCGCACAGACGTGTCCCACGAATGCGATTGTGTTCGGCGATCTCGCCAATCCCACCAGCCGTGTGGCGATGGCATTCAACAGCAACCCGCGTTCTTACGAACTGCTTGAAGATTTAAACGTTCGGGCCCGGACCCGGTATCAGGCTCGCATCATCAATCCCGGTCGCGAGAAGGCTTCGGCTCATTCCGGCGACGGGGCTCATGGTGCAGGGCATTCAGACACGAAGAAGGACGGGGACCACGCCAAGCACTAAGCACTGGCTGAAACAAAGCGATGACCACCCTGACCAAACCCAACGTGCCGCCGACCTTTTCGGTCAGCCCCAAAGACATCGACGATCAAACCGTCGAGATGTTGATCGATCGCCCACCGATGGTGATCGGCAACAATGACTTTGCTTCGGTGACCGAGACGGTTTCTCGCATCAATGAAATGCGGCCGCCGACCGGCTGGTACATCGCCTTCGGAATTTCATTATCACTGTTGGGATTACTGGGCGCGATGATCGGCTATCTGTTCATGACCGGCATCGGCGTGTTCGGCAACAACAACCCGGTGATGTGGGGTTTCCCGATCGTGAACTTCGTGTTCTGGGTCGGTATCGGCCACGCCGGAACACTGATTTCCGCCATTTTGTTTCTCTTCCGCCAGAACTGGCGCACGGGCATCAACCGATTTGCCGAAGCCATGACGATTTTCGCTGTGATCTGCGCGGGCCTGTTTCCGGGTATTCACATCGGTCGTCCCTGGTTGCCGTACTGGATGTTCCCGTATCCGAATCAAATGGCCATGTGGCCGCAGTTCCGCAGTCCGTTGCTTTGGGACGTGTTTGCGGTCAGCACGTATTTCACGGTGTCATTGCTGTTCTGGTACATGGGCATGGTGCCGGATCTCGCCACGCTGCGCGATCGCGCCAATACCAAAATGAAGCGCATGGCTTACGGGGTTTTCGCTCTGGGGTGGCGCGGATCCAATCGCCATTGGCATCGCTATGAGCGGCTGCTATTTGCTATTGGCCGCGCTTGGCCACGCCGCTGGTGCTTTCGGTCCACTCGGTGGTGTCGTTCGACTTCGCGACCAGTCAGCTTCCGGGCTGGCACACCACGATCTTCCCGCCGTACTTCGTGGCTGGTGCGGTGTTCGGTGGATTCGCCATGGTGCTTGTGCTCGCCATTCCATGCCGCCGTTGGTTCGGTCTCGAAGAGATCATCACCGCACGTCACATTGAAAACATGGCCAAAGTCATGTTGGCCACCGGCATGATCGTCGGCCTGGCTTATGCCACGGAATTCTTCATCGCCTGGTATGGCAACGTGCCGCACGAAGGATTCACCTTCCTGAACCGGGCCTATGGTCCGTATGCATGGTCGTTCTGGGTGATGTGTTCCTGCAACGTGTTTTTTCCGCAACTGCTTTGGTTCAAGGGACTGCGTAATAACATGGCGGTCTTGTTTGTGATCGCCGTGCTGGTGAACGTGGGCATGTGGTTCGAGCGATTTGTGATCATCATCACATCGCTGACCCGCGACTTTCTGCCTTCAAGTTGGGGCGCCTTCTGGCCCACATGGGTGGATCTCGCCGTGCTGCTGGGCAGCTTCGGTCTGTTTTTCACACTGTTCCTTTTGTTTGTGCGATACCTGCCGATCGTGAACATGGCTGAAGTCAAGGGCGTGATGCCGCAAGCCCGTCCCACACACCATGGCAAGCACTGAGGCGAAGACGAAGATGACTGACGCAATCGCCAATTCGACCGACGCCAAAACCCGGACATGGGGTTTGCTGGCCGAATATGAAAACGTCGATGCCCTGGTGTCGGCGGCAGAGAAGGTGCGCGACGCAGGCTTCACCCGATGGGAGTCGTACAGCCCGTTTCCCGTCCACGGTCTCGATAAAGCGATGGGGCATAAACCCACCAAGTTGCCTTGGTTCGTGCTGGTGGGCGGTATCGTGGGGGGCCTGACAGGATTACTGCTTTGCTGGTGGACCAATGCCACCAGTTTTGATTTGCCGTATGCCGCCCGCGGGTATGAATTCATTGTCTCGGGCAAGCCGACTTTCTCGCTGGCAGCCAATATTCCGGTAATTTTCGAACTGACGATTCTATTTAGCGCACTCACAGCCACGATCGGTATGTTTGCCATGAATCTGCTGCCGCGATTCCATCACCCGGTTTTCAACTCGAAGCGATTCAAGCGGGTGACCACGGACCGCTTCTTCATCAGCATCGAAACCGCGGACGAAAAGTTCGATACCGCAAAAACCCTCGCATTGCTTGAAGCCTCCGGCGCGGTCGCTATCGAGGAATTGGACGACTCAGAATGAGCGAAGGATATTCACAAAAGCCGACCGGCCTGAAGATTCCCCGTGGATTTCTCTACGGTGGATTGATTGCCATGACGGCGTCATGGATTCCGCTGTCACTGATCGCGCTCGCTCGTGTGAGTGAATCGGACAAGCCGCGCGTTCACTTTATTCAGGATATGGATGTTCAGCCGCGTTACGGCGCTCAGGATGTCAATGCATTGATGCCTGACGGTCGCGCGATGCGCGAACCGGTCGCTGGTGCAGTGGCCCGTGGCGAATTGCGAGATGACGATCATTTTGATCGCGGGTATGCCACCGATGGCAACTTGAAAGCGATTGAAGTCGCGGGCCCGCAAGGACCCGACAAGAAGTGGTTTGCCACTTATCCCGATCGCATTCGCGTGCATGAAGTTCTGGATCGTGGTCGTGAACGATATGACATTTATTGTTCGGTCTGCCACGGTCAAGCCGGATTCGGTGACGGCATGGTCCATCGCCCGTGCGATGGCGGTGGGTGCAGCCGAAACCGGTTGGGTGGTGCCGGTCAATCTGCATGATCCGCGCATCCGATCGATGCCGGTGGGCAAGATTTATCACACGATTACGTCTGGCAAGATTGTCGAAGGCAATGTGATCATGCCGGCTTATGGTTCGCAGATTTCAGCCGAAGATCGATGGGCGATCACGGCTTATATCCGAGCTTTGCAATGGTCACAGAAAATGCCGGCCGAACTGGTGCCTGCAGACCTGAAGGCGAAGTTGGATGAAGCCCCGGTGGCTGAAGATCTCACGCCTTCGGAGGCTCCGTCTCCGGTGGCTGCCGTGACGGCCGACACGCCGAAGTTCAAACTGACTGCTGATGAAAAGAAGTTGGTGGATACCGGCAAACAGTTGTTCCAGACCAAGATCTGCTTCACCTGCCATCAGGTCGATCCGGCAGTGCCCACTCCAGCGGGCGTGGCTTTGAAAGCACCGATATTCATGGGAGCTTTTTGGGGCACCGAACGTGAAGTGCATAACGGTCCCGGTGGTCCCATCGTCAAAGTGAAACTGGATACGGCGTATTTCACCGAATCAATCAAGCAGCCCATGGCGAAGATCGTCAAGGGCGCGATTCCGGGGATGGCACCGTTGCCGACCACCGATGAAGAAATCAAGGCACTGGAAGCTTACGTCAAGAGTTTGTCTGCCAATGTGGAGAAGTAAGACTTCGCCAGACAAGGAGACGTTGTGATGAAAATGACCATGAAAAACGTTCTGATCGTAACTGTGCTGGTATCAGCGGGCGTGGCGTCGGCAGAAGACGCGCTTGTCGCCAAAGGCAAGCAGTTGTTTCAGACCAAGATCTGCTTCACCTGCCATCAGGTCGATCCGGCCATTCCCACGCCAGCGGGCGACGCACTCAAAGCTCCGAAGTTCATGGGTGAATTCTGGGGCACCGAGCGTGAAGTGCATGAAGGCCCTGGCGGTCCCATCGTTAAAGTGAAACTGGATACGGCTTATTTCACTGAATCGATCAAGCAGCCCATGGCGAAGATCGTCAAGGGTTCGATTCCGGCGATGGCGCCGCTGCCGACCACCGATGAGGAAATCGTGGCACTCGAAGCCTACGTCAAGAGTTTGTCCAAGCCTGTGAAGAAGGCTGAGTAACCCACCAAGCGGTGGAGCGTAAGGAAGATCAATCGTGAGCGATGCAGCCCACACAACCATTCCGCAGAACGAGCGCCTGACCTTGGCGCAGCTTGGCCCCGTCCTTCTCAAGGCGGGCTTGGTTGCTGCGGTGGTCGGATTCGTCGCCGCGTTTCTGCTCAACAGTTCAAGTGGTGCCCCAGAGCATTACTGGAATCGCTTGGGGTCCGCTTACCTTGTGGGTTTTTCGTTTTTCCTGAGCCTGACGCTTGGCACTGTTTTTCACGTTGATTCAGCATCTGAGTCGCGCCGGTTGGTCGGTGGTGGTTCGCCGCGTGATTGAATTGATGGCGGCGAACGTGGTGGTGTTGGCGGTCCTCGCTCTGCCCATTATTTTCGGTGCCGGCATGATTTACGGCTGGGCGGGGCATGGCCACGAAGGTGAAACCGCCCATCATTACATCTGGGGCAAGGACATCTGGCTCACGCAGAAGTTCTTCGGCTTTCGTGTGGTGTTGTGCTTTACGGCTTGGATTGGTTTGGCCTGGTTTTATTACCGGTCATCCATGGCCCAGGATCTAAGCGGTGATCGCGCCATCACCTTGAAAATGCAGCAAGCCAGCGCGCCGGCTCTGATCGTGTTCGCTTTGACCGCGACGTTTGGTTCATTTGATCTGCTGATGTCGCTCGATTCGCATTGGTTCAGCACCATGTTCGGCGTTTACTTTTTTGCCGGTAGCATGGTGAGCTTTTTCGCGACGCTGATTCTGCTCCTGCATTTTCTTCAGAAACGCGGCGTGTTGACGGGCACGATTACCGTTGAGCATTACCACGATCTAGGCAAATGGATGTTCGGGTTCGTGTTTTTCTGGGGCTACATCGCCTTCAGTCAGTACATGCTGATCTGGTACGGCAATATCCCTGAAGAAACCGCGTGGCTGGATCGGCGCGGTGTCGCGACAGGCACCTTCACACAGGCGGCTCCCGGATGGGGATGGCTGGCGGTGATTCTGTTGTTCGGCCATTTCCTGATTCCGTTCCCGGGCCTGATGTCGCGTCATGTCAAACGCTGTCTGACATCGCTGTGTTTCTGGTGTGTCTGGATGCTGGTGTTCCACTTTGTGGATCTGTTCTGGCTCGTCACACCCGAATCACTCGATCCTCATTTGAATCTGGGACTCCAGGCCCTGGTGAGTTTCTGCTGTGTGGTGGGCGTGGGCGGTGTGTGGCTTGCAGGTTTTGCATGGCTCGCGGCCGATCGCAGCTTGCTGCCGGTGCGTGATCCGCGTTTGCATGAATCACTGGCGTTTGAGAACTATTGAGTCGGGATACTCCAATGTCTGAAATGACTTGTAATTTCGACGAGAAGAACCCCAGCGGGACTGACGTGGGTTTGATCACCTTTTTCGGGATCATCACCGCGATCGTGTTTCTCGTGATCTGCATCGCGGGAACCGCGTGGTACAAGAGTCAGGAAAAGGCTCATCGCGCGGCAGCTCGCTACGGCCAGATCGATGCCGATCTCCGTCTTTACCGTGAAGAGCAATCAGCGAAGATGGGGCGATTCGGATGGCATGAAGGCAAGAAAACCGCCAGTGTGTCGATTGATCAGGCCGTGGCCGTGATGAAACAGAAGTACAAGGAAGACTGCGGTTGCCCCGAGTGATTTCATGAACCCTCGACATCATTCCATCTTGATGCCCCTTGCGTTTGGCGCCTTTCTGGCGTTCATGAGCGCGTGGGCTGTTGCGCAGCAGCCGATGGAAGGCGTGGGAATCACCGAGCAACTGGGCAAGCAGTTGCCATTGGATATCGTGCTACGTGATGAAGCGGGTCAGGATGTGCGACTCGGAGATCTGTTTGCCGATGGCAAGCCGGCCTTGCTGAATCTGGTGTATTACGGATGCCCGGGCATCTGCCAGGCCGAACTGAACGGTTTGGTGATTGCACTCAATCAATCCAAGGAACAGCCCGGTCAGAACTTTCGTGTGATCACCGTCAGTTTTGAGCCCGAAGAATTGCCTGAACTGGCTGCCGCTAAAAAAGCCAATTATCTGAATCAGTTGGATCAGAAAATCGATCCAACCGGCTGGCGATTTTTGACCGGCAATCGCGCCTCGATTGATGCGCTGACCGCTGCGGTGGGATTTCGCTACAAGAAGGTTCTGGAAACCGATCAATATGCCCACGACGTGGCCCTGATGGTGGCCACACCCGATGGCCGTTTGTCGCGCTATCTGCGCGGCGTGTTTTACGAACCGGCCACGCTCCGCCTGTCGCTGGTGGAAGCGTCGGATGGAAAAATCGGAACGGTTTGGGAAGGGGTGTGGGTCAAGCTCTGTGGTTACGATCCGCAGGGTGGCGTGTATGTGATGGCGGCGCCGAAGATCATGGCAGCCGGCGGACTGCTCACGCTCGTGATCGTGATGATGGGTGTCTCGGCGCTGTGGTGGCGTGAGATGCGACGTCAATCGCGACAGGCGAAACTCGGCAACCGAGAGGTAACGACGGACGATGCGCAAGCGCACCTGGCTTAATTTAATTTTTGCAGCCACACTGCTGGCGTGGTCTTCTGCTCAGGCATCGGCCGGGGTGTGGGACTTCATGTACCCGGAGAAGGGCGGCAATCTGGTCGAGAGCGTCGACCCGGCTTTCGACTTCATCAACTGGGTCACCGCGATCAGCTTCGTCGGCACCATCGTGGTGATGCTCGGTTTCGCGATCAAGTATCGACGGACGGATCCTTCACAGAAGGCGCTCAGTCAAGCCAGCCATTCCACGGCGCTTGAAATCGGGTGGTCCATTCCGCCGTTCGTGATCTGCATCGTCATTTTCTACATGGGCTTTCAAGGGTGGATGACATCGCGTGCCATTCCGGCTGATGTTTATACCGTCGAGGTCAGTGCGCAGAAATGGGCTTGGCAGTTCCGTCATCCGAGCGGTCTGATTGATTCGAATGTGCTGCAGATTCCCGCCGGACGTCCCGTTCGTCTGGTGATGAATTCCAGCGATGTGTTGCACAGCCTGTTTGTGCCGGCATTCCGCGTCAAGCGCGATGTGGTGCCGGGGCGCACGCACGAACTCTGGTTTATCGCCAATAAGGCCACGAACCACACGAAAGGTCTTGATCCGGGGCCTGCTGACAAGCTTACCGACAGTGTGAAAAACAACGGCCACATTCTCTATTGCACGGAATATTGCGGCACCAACCATTCCATGATGATGGCTCGTGTGGTGGTGCATGACAAAGACTGGGTCGCTCCCGCATTGCCGGAGCCCGAAGGTGATACCGCCGAACGCGGGGAATTCATCTATAAAAGTTACGGCGCTTGCTTCGGCTGTCATTCCCTCGATGGCACCAAGAAGGTGGGGCCATCTTTCAAGGGTCTCTTTGGCCGAAAAGAAAATGTTCGTTTGCCTGACGGGTCGGTGAAGCAGGTTGACGTCGATGACGACTACCTGATCGAGTCAATTACGAACCCGAGTGCGAAAATCGTGGAAGGGTATCTGCCGCAGATGCCGTTGCGTCCAGACATCAATGCCGACCCAAACAAGGTGAAGGCGCTGATCAATTTCATCAAGAGCGTGAAGTGACCGGCGAAGACCGGAGAGTCCTATGACCACTGAGAAGCATGACAATCCGATCTACGGCGGTGAGCCGTTGAATTACATCAATCATCAGAAGGGCATCTGGTCCTGGCTGACCACGCTGGATCACAAGCGCATCGCCCTGATGTACATGGGATGCGTCTTGACGGCATTTTTTCTGGGTGGTCTCGCCGCCATGGGTGTTCGTGCCGAACACTGGACCGGCGAAAAAACCATGATGGCTCAGGATGCCTACAACAAGATGTTCACCCTTCACGGGGCGATGATGGTCTTTTTGTTCATCATTCCCGGCATTCCCGCGATTCTCGGCAACTTCATCCTGCCGATTCTTTTGGGCGCCAAAGACGTGGTGTTCCCGCGATTGAATCTCGCCAGCTGGTACCTGTGGCTGACGGGCGCCGTTTTTCTGGTGACGTCAATCCTGCTCGGCGGCATTGATACCGGCTGGACGTTCTATACGCCGTATTCCATCAACGAAGGCGTATCGACCAAGGGGGCTGTGGTTTGCGCCTTGTTCGGTGCCTTTTTGCTTGGCTTCAGTTCGATTCTCACCGGCGTGAATTTTCTGTCGACCACGCACATGCTGCGACACAAAAATATGGGTTGGTTTCAGATTCCGCTGATGGTCTGGGCGCTTTATGCCACCGCCATCATGCAGATTCTCGCGACCCCCGTGCTGGCAATCACATTGCTTTTGCTGATTTGCGAACGCCTGCTTCAGATCGGTATTTTCGATCCGGCGCTCGGTGGTGACCCCGTGCTGTTCCAGCACTTCTTCTGGTTCTACAGTCACCCGGCGGTGTACATCATGATTCTGCCGGCTTTCGGTGTGATCAGTGAAGTGATTGCTACTTACAGCCATAAAACGATTTTCGGCTACAAGTTCATTGCGTTCTCATCGGTCGCGATTGCAATCCTGGGCTTTCTGGTCTGGGGTCACCACATGTTCGTGTCGGGGCAGAGCGATGCTTTGGGCGTCATCTTCTCGGTGGTCACTTACCTGATCGCCATTCCGACCGCGATCAAGGTCTTCAACTGGCTCGCCACGATGTACAAAGGCGCGATCGACCTGAAGACTCCGATGCTTTACGCCATGTCCTTCATCTGGGTGTTCACGCTTGGTGGTCTGACCGGTCTGCCTTTGGCGAACATGGCCACTGATATTCTTCTGCACGATACGTACTACGTGGTGGCGCACTTTCACTACGTGATGGTGGGTGGCGCAGTGTTCGGTTTTCTGGCGGGCCTGCATCACTGGTGGCCGAAGATGTTCGGCAAAATGTATTCCGAAGCTGGTGGCCTGGTGAGCTGGGCGCTGATTTTCGTCGGCTTCAATCTGACATTCTTCCCACAGTTCATCATGGGATCGCAGGGTATGCCGCGCCGCTATTGGCACTACGAACCCGAATTCACGATCTACCACCAGATTTCTTCGGTGGGTGCCTTCATGCAGGGCATCGGTTTTGTGATTCTTGCGATTGTTCTGATTCAATCGCTGCTCAAGGGCAAGAAAGCCGCGGCAAACCCATGGGGAGGGGCCACGCTGGAATGGCAGACGACCTCGCCGCCACCCTTTGAGAACTTTGTCACCGATCCTCATGTCGGTGAGCCGTACAACTTCAATGCGATCGACTACGACGCCGAGAAACAGGAATACCGATACAACCCGAACGCCGCGCCGCTCGCACACTAAAAGTCCGAGCGCCATGCGTTCATGCAGGATTCAGTGAAGATGACCCAGGCCGACAATGCCATTCAGTCAGACGCTCACGGCGGTGATGATGCTCACGGACATCATCCGCAGCAGGCTCATCATTTCGACACGATGATGCAGCAGGTGGCCACAGGCAAGCAGGGCATGTGGGTTTTCCTCGCGACTGAAATCCTCATGTTCAGCGGTCTGTTTTGCGCGTACGCCATCTGGCGGGCCAATCATTACGAACAGTTCGATGTGGGCCACCTCTATTTGGACACCTTCTGGGGTGCCTTCAATACCTTGCTGCTGATCAGCAGTTCATTCACGATGGCGTGGGCCGTTCGGACGGCTCAGCTCAACAAGCACACGGCCACGGTGATTCTGCTCTGGCTCACGTTCATGGGCGGTGTGGGCTTCATGGTCGTGAAGTATTTTGAATATTCGCACAAACATCACATGGGTGTGTTTGTCGGCAATCTTGGTAAGTGGGAACACTTCAAGGAAGTGTCAGCCCGCAAAGAGCCCGCGCCTGCCGCAACACCTGAAGCCAAACCAGTCGCGTCTGCCCCTGAGGGCGAGCATGGCACGCATGAAGAGTCTGAAGCCGCCGCTTCTTCAGCTGGATTGATCACCGCTGACGCCGAAGAGGGCCACGGCAAACACGGCGCTGGCGCTCATCACATCGACCATGAGGTGCTTCATGCCGCATGGGACAGTGAAAAACTCACGCCCGAAGAAGCCGGCAGGCGACTTTCTGCCCGTACCTTCTTCAGTATTTACTTCGTGATGACCGGTCTGCACGGTATTCACGTGGTGGTCGGCATGGGACTGATCGCTTGGATTGCGATCCGCGCCCAGCGCCGCGAATTCGACAGTGTTTACAATGCGCCGGTCGACCTGGTGGGTCTGTACTGGCATCTGGTCGATCTGGTATGGATCTTCCTGTTCCCGCTGCTGTATCTGATCCGCTAATGTCCGTTTATTGATGGGATGCAATGATATGAGTGACCATGCTCATTCAAATGACAGTCATCACGAAGGCGAAAGCCATGCCTGTCCCATGTGGATTTTGCTGGCAACCTTCGGAGCTCTTTTATTCCTGACGGTGGTGACGGTGGCGGTTTCCGTCGCTCAGCTTGGCGACATTGCTTTGTTGGTCGCCATGATCATCGCTGCCATCAAAGCTTCGATCGTCTGCCTGTTCTTTATGCACCTTTGGTGGGACAGTCGCTTTAACGGCATGGCCCTTGTAGCAGCGTTTTTGTTCGTGGCACTGTTCATCGGGCTGGCCGTTTTTGATACCGGCCAATATGCCCCCCACATTAAAAAGCACGAAGAGAAAAAGTCTTCTTCGTTGATGATTTCAGCCGGAGACCAGCTTCCGGCCTGATGCGAGGTATCGATGGGATCCCCGTCTGAGCCGAATCCAGCCCCGGGCGCCTGGCGTCTGGGGCTGATGCTTTTCATGGCCTCATTGGCCATGTTGTTCGGCTTGCAAGTCTGGTCGGCTATCTGAACATCCGTCTCACCAGCGCCACAGCGCCGCCGCGCGGTTCGATCGAGATGCCTGGATTGCTTTGGGCCTCCACGGTGATTCTGCTTCTCACCGGCGCGGCGTTTCACGCAGCGGTCGGCTCGGCCAGGCGTCAAGATGCCGGTTCGTATCAACGATGGCTTTGTGTGGCGGTGACGACGAGTTTACTTTTTGTGGCCCTTCAATTACCGGCACTGATGACACTGATGACGCGACATCAGGATGCCATCTATCAGTCCAGATCCGGTCTCCAGGGACTTGCGGCCGCGCTGATCGGCCTCCATGCGCTGCATGTGCTGGGTGGGCTGGTGGCCATTGCCATTTTGGTGTGGCGCGGCCGGATGCAATTGCAGGTCGATGAGCAGCATGCCGCCATTCGGGCATGCGCGCTTTACTGGCATTTTCTGGAAGTCGTATGGATCGTGTTCTTCGGCACTTTACTGATCACGGGATGACATCATGTGCAACCGAATATGCGGCATTTTGCTGAGCATGGCTTTCGGGATCCTCACGCCATGCGTGCAGGCCGATGAAGCGGAACTCCAGGCCGAAATCACGAAATTGCGATCGCGCGTGGCTGAATTGGAAAAGGCGCTGGCGGATTGTCATCACGACAAGTCGGCCGATGCGAAAAAGCCACCCGCACAACCGCCCGTCGGCCATGACGGAGACCGTTTCATTCGGACGTCTTCAGTCGATGGAAAGACGCTCGCGGAATTTGATCCTAAATCGCTGAATTGGGTGGCCGGCGCGCGCCATGATCACCGGTTGGGCATGGTCTGGTCGCGCGATCAAAACGCGGAACAACTGACTTTCACGGTCAAGACTTATGCCTCAGGTCGAAAGTATCACGACCTGCCTTCGGTCAGTTTGATCATGGACGATCAGACGATTGAATTGCCGGTATTGGACTATGACAGTCAGTTGCGTCGCATTTCGATCGGCGGACGGCGCGTCCGGGCGGACGATGAGTCGTTTCGTCTTGAACTGGATCCCGCATTGCTCAAGCGTTTTGCAGAAGCACGCTCGATCCGTATTCAGATGCGCGAAGTGATCTACGCATTCAGCGATGTGCATCTCATCGGCTTGTCGGCGATGGCCCGCCTGCGCCCATGATCGCGTGATCAATGCGATCCTTCATCGCAGCGAACTTCTCTGGGCTGAAGACCGGTTCGCTTGCGGACGGATCGATGGCGTCGTTCGGATCCAGATCAAACCAGCTTCGGCATCCTGAATAGGATTGGCGGTTGGGCCGCAAAACCGGTTCGTGCAGACGTTGAGTACGCAGCAGAATCAACCACAAGGGCTGTTGCGGCTTGTACTGCCATCGCTGGTCGATGAATGACGGGCTCCAGACATGCAGATCGTGGATTGGCTGGAGGGCCTCCGGGTGAGGGACCAGCCAGATGTGATCGATTTCGGCCCAAGCCCGGAGCCTGACCTGCTCGGGCTCGTCCAGTCGTTCCAGAGCTTGTGCATAGGGGGGCCTGAAGCCTTCCGGAGACTGATGCGACCAAGCCGGCCAGAGAGCGAATCGGGGGTGCCGTGCTTCGAAACAGCCGGGGCCGGCGTCTTCGTGGATGCCGCCTTTGCGAAGAATCAGGGCCTGCCGCCCCTCGGCCAGCAGATCACAAAGGCCTGCCCACTCCTTTAATGCGATTTGAAGCATGGCACGAGCATACCACCGGCGAAAAAATAATTCGGACAAGCGCCCCCTTTGAAAGCCTGCGGCGCAACTATGTCAGTGAACACCACCTCAAGAGGACACCGATGAATCGTCAGGAACTGGGTTCGATGGTCCGGATGCATCAGGCCGAGATTTACCGCTATCTGCGGTTTCTGGGTGTGGTCGATCCGGCCACGGCCGAAGACCTGACTCAGGAAACCTTTTTGGCGGCTTTTAAATCCGAAAGCACACCTCCGCTGGAGGATGTCCGGCGACGGGCCGGATGGCTGCGCGGCATTGCCCGCAATCTGTTTTTGGCGCATTGCCGGCGCATGCGATCGAATCCCGTTCAGTTCAACAGTGCGCATGTCGACCGAGCCGAACAGGTCTGGAATGAACACCTGTTGCGCGGTGGCGATGGCTTTGATTACGTCGAAACTTTGCGCAACTGCCTCAAGCGATTGGATCAGCGTCAGCGCAGCGCCTTGCAGATGCGGTACCAGCATCAATTGCCCCGGCCGGTGATGGCCGAACGACTTGGCATGGGTGTGGAAGGCGTCAAGGGACTGCTGCGACGATTGCGCGCCGCGTTGAAAAACTGCGTGGAACAACAGTTGGGATTACACGCAGAAGGTCGTGAGGCCGTGACCGTCATTGATTCGGAGCAGTTGCAGTCATGAACGGATTCGATCACGAAGACCGTCTCGTGGATGTGCTGCTTGCCGAAGCGATCGGCGGTGAAAGCTGTCCGGACCTGGCCGCACGTGTGCTTCGGGCGACGCAACCGGTGCTGTTCCGTTTTTCGGTGTGGGGGCCGATGGCAGGTGCAGCCGCAGCGGCCATGCTGCTGCTCGTGCTTCAGTGGGGCAGATATCCCGAACCCGTCGCAGAAGGTGTTTATCGCACGGCTGATGCCAGTGCGGTGCATCGCGGCAGTCTGCTGATGACGGATGTGCAGGAAGCTCGCCTCACGCTCGGTGGATACGGGCATGTCCGCGTGATGCCGCAGACCGCAGTGCGCATCGACGGAGACATCCGCGATGAGATGATTCATCTTGAACGCGGTGCGGTGGTGTGTGATGTCGACAGTGGCGTAGGCCGCTTCAGTGTGAACAGCGCTCTGGGACGGGTGATCGTGCGCGGCACGTCATTCCGAGTTGAAATACAAAACGACGAAAGTCCAAATGGAGAATCTGGCATGAAACGACAGACCATGGCGGTCAGCGTACTCAGCGGCATTGTGTTGTTGAGTGGGGCATTCGGTGAAGTGGAGTTACGTGCAGGTGAATCACGCCGTGTTGAATCGGGCGTGATACAGGCCACCGTGGTGGAGAAGGGCGAAGACTGGATCGTGCTTCGGGCCGAAGGTCAGCGCGAAGGCGTCCGTTATGTTCCGCAATGGAGCGGCGGACTCCCCAAGGATGGTGGCGGGCTCGATCGTCGCATGCTTGGCGCGATTCGCGAGACCCCCGTGGGGTCGGTGATCAAAGCCAAGGTGGGGCATGATGAAAGGCCGAGAATTCTGGCCATTCAAATCGTGCGTCGCCCCGAGGCGCGTGAACAAGAGCGCGAAGGCGAACGCCGCCCGGAAGGAGACAAGCCACGCGAAGGGCGTGAGCCGGTCCGGGAGCGTGAACGTCCTGAGGCTGAGCCGAAGCGTGAGCGCCGCGAACCCGATGAGCGTGGTGCGGAGGCCGAAAAGTTTGATCGCGAACTGGCTGATTTCATCAAGCGTGATACCGATCGGCCGAAACCGGAACAAGCCAAGGGCGAACAGGATGAACGCAAGCATGAAGAAGCCCGCAAGCCTGAAGAAACGCGCAAGGGCGAAGAAGCGGTGCAACGCCGAATCCAAGTGCTTGAGCGTGAGCTTGAAGGCCTGCGTCTGGAAAACCGTCGCCTCCGGGCCGAGCTTGAAAAGCGATCTGCTTCGCGCTGATCGGGATTGATCCAACATCAGGTGAGGGGTGAGTCGGGCTCCGGGTGCGGAGCCCGACTCTTTTTGCGCCGTTTGACGTCCGCGGGCATCGGTGTTTTGATGTCCGCGGTTCAGCAGGAGAACGTCATCATGGCCACCGATCCGTCCATCAAGCCCGCCTTTGAATTCGAGGATTTCATCAAGGTCGATCTCCGGATTGCGACCATTCTCGAAGCCGTGCCGCATCCCAACGCCGATCGTCTGCTCAAGCTGCAGATTGATCTCGGGCCATTGGGGGCACGCCAGATCTGTGCGGGCGTGAAAGCCTACTACGAACCCGAAAAACTGGTGGGTCGACAGATTGTGGTGGTGGCCAATCTCGCGCCGCGTAAGATTCGCGGCGAAGAATCCAACGGCATGCTGCTGGCCGCCAGTCATTACGACGGCGAGGCGATCACCGATGTGGTGTTGCTGAATCTGGATCGCCCGGTGCCACCGGGATCTCCGGTCGGCTGATTCCAAAAAATGCCGAAGCCTGCCCTTATTCGCCGGAAGTCACCGGCGCAGGGGCCTGATCTTCATCCGATGGACTGCCGGTCGGCTCGTACCCCAACCGCTTGCGCATGTTTTTCGGATCGAAGGGATGATTCGCCTGAAGCATTTCCGGATCGGGCGTACTCATCAGGTTGGGCAGAATGGGCTTGATGCTGGCATAGGCCTGTTTGTCGATGGCGCTGTATTCCGTCAGACGCACCAGACACAGTTTCTGCTTGGTGTCGACCGCCAAGGCGGCCCAGGTGGTTTTCGGATCGACCGATTTCAGGCCGCCGGCTTCTTCCACACGCTGCCCCAATTCGAACACGCCTTCGATGAAGGCATCGGACTGACCCACCACGGGCAGAGTCGGGGTTTCAAGTCGACCGAAGAAACGCAGTGCGAACATGTTCTCGCGCTTCGAACGGTCCGACTTTTTCCACGGTGGTCTCGAGTTGTTCGGCGAGTTTCGGGCTTTCTTCATTGCGGGCTCGCTCGATCAGCGTGTCGCGATTTTCGAGCAGCAGTTTGTAGGCATTCAACCGCTTGGCATCACGCTTCACGCGATCCATGACCTCATCAAGGGCCTTGGGTTCGCGCGGTTGATCCACGTCGATCAGGCGGAACAAATATTGGTCACCCTGGCCGGTGACTTCGTCGTCGGCCAGAGGACGCGAAGCCACATTTTTCTGGAGCTTGAGTGTGGCGGCAATGCGATTGGTTTCGGCCGGATCGAGTTCTTGCGTTGATTCGATATAGGCTCGGACAGAGATCGGGCGGCCCGAGATTTCGACGCGCGATGTGCCGAACCCTTTTTCGAGTTTCAAGTCATCCAGCGACATCCAGCGGTCGGCAATGCGAATCACATCCGGCAGAACGCCGAATCGTTCCTGCGCGCTTTGAGCCAATTCTTCCAACGGCGTCGGCGCAAAAGCTGCGGTGTCGCGATAGCCGTGCTTCGTGGCGGGCAGGGCGCGGGATTCACGCGTCAGTTCCGCGCTGATCCATCGCACAATGTCCTGCTGTTTGGTTTTCGCGGCTTTGTCGGTGAGCTGATCCATGATTCGGCCGCGCACCTGGGCATAGGGCAACGGCTTGGTGGGATCCGGTTTCGGGGCATCGTCTTTCTTTTCAGGGGCCGGTACCGGGCCTTCAGGCGTGGCGACGGGCTTGTCGTCCTTCTTTTCGGGTTCGGGCAGAAATTCCGTCGGATGATCGATGTAATAGCGCTGCGCTTCGACTTCTTCGGTTTTGATTGATTCACGCACGCGGGCCAAAGGCACACGCAGGTATTCAAGTTTGACACGCACGTCGAGCCGGTAGCCGAATCCGTAGGGTTCCGATTCGCCCGGGTTCTTGCCGCGGTATTTTTCGAAAAGTTCTTTGAGTTGTTCATCCGTGGGTTCCGGCGCTTGCGCCATCAGATGATTGGCATCCACCGCAATCATTTCCACGGCGGCACGCGATCGCACATCGCGTGCGAAGTGCTTCATGCGCGGTTCGCTGGGATGGCGCTGGCCGATGATCAAGCCGCGCAACTGATTGACCATGCGCCAGTGGCGCAGCGCCTGCAGGAACAATTCTTCGCTGGCCTGAGCCTGAAAGAGCAAGCGTCCGACCTTGACGCCGCTGTTCACCAGAGTCTGGAGGTCCTGCTGTGATTGTGCGACGCTGGCGAATACGCCGTGCTGATGCGCTTCGTGGACCAGCAGCATCCATTCGAGCGGCTCGCCCGGCAGGGGCGAACGCGAAAGATTCTGAATCAGTGGCGGTTGCACACGATTGGGATCTTGGTGGGCCGATCCGGCAATCGAACGCTGGATGACCGCGAGCGTCGTGAGTTCGAGTCCTGCGGTGCGCTGATCGCGCATGGTCCAGGTGGTGCCGTCAATGTTGCCCACTGGGGTCGCCAGATAATCGGGGGCAAACAGATTGCCACCCGCCGGCAACAGGAAGATCACCATCAGCAGCGAGCCGAAACCGACCAGGAGCTGTTTTGAATAGATACGGAAGAACTTGAGCATGAGCCGATTGCCTCTACGGGACTTTGATGGAAAGCCCGCCAGTATACCGACAGGCCCGCAAAGGCTTCAAATCATGGTCTTGCGGTCTGATCGCCCCTTCTTGTCGGGTGATGCCGTCTCAAGGATTGCCTTTGGACTCCGATATCATCCCCTTGTGTCTGGCCGGTGGCAGTTTCGGCAGGACATCCAGAACCTGTTTGCGATAGGCCTCGGCGTTGCGTTGTCCCCCGGAACGCGGCAGGTCGGCTTCAAGCCGTTTGATTCGGGTATCAGGCAGCGGGTGAGAACTGAGCCATTCCGGGCTGCCACCCCCGCCGGCGGCAGCTTTTAAGATGGCCATGACGTCAAGCATCGCGGTGGGGTCATAGCCCGCGCGTTGGAGATAGCGCACGCCCAGACGATCGGATTCCAATTCCTGGTTGCGATCGTAATGCAGCATGGTCACGCCGCCGAGTTGGGCGGCGACTTGCTGAGCCCAAGCTTCGTCGGTCTGGGTGCCCACGGTGTAAAGCCCGGCTTTGAGGATCACCTCGCGTGTCATCTGGTCATTGGCATGTCGTGCGGTGACATGCCCGATTTCATGTCCCAAAACGGCGGCAAGATGGGCCTCGTCACGCATTCTCGAAAGCAGGCCGCGTGTGATGAAGATCTGGCCGCCGGGCAGCGCGAAGGCATTGACCACATCGCTGTCGAGTACTTCGAATGACCACGGCATGTCCGGTTGTTCGGAGTGTTGGCTTAACTTTCGGCCGATCCCGCTCACATATTGCTGAAGTGTGTCTGAGGCCGTATTGCCGCCGAAGGATTGCGCCACTTCCGGCCGCATGGCCTGCCCCAGTGCGATGGCTTTTTCGGAACTGAGCATCTGGACCTGTATGCGCCCGGTGGCCACATTGGTGGTGCATGCGGTGAGCAGCGTCAGTAACAGAGCGAGAACGATGTGTCGGGACAGGCAACGCATGGGCTGTACTCCTTTGGCTCGCAGGGGGGCAGTTCAGACCCTATGATCTTGCCCGTGATGACCGACGGCGCCAACTCGACCCATGCCTGGAGTGATGACGATCTGCGTGACAACCCGCATGCGGCGGTCGACAAGGCCGAACGTGTCCGCCGGATGTTTGCCGCCATCGCCCCCAGTTATGACCTGAACAATCGGCTGCATTCGCTGGGTCGGGATCAGGCCTGGCGACGCTCCGCCGTGCGTTTGTGTGACGTGCGTTCGAACGACGTGGTTTTGGATGTCGCCTGCGGCACAGGTGATTTGTCGATGGCTTTCGAGAAGGCCGGTGCCAAACGCGTGATCGGCGTGGACTTCACCCATGAAATGCTGGTCGTGGCCCGGGATAAAAACACAAAAACAAAAGGTCGCCTCCGGCTCAGTGATGGCGATGCCATGCGGCTGCCGGTGGCGGATCGCAGCGTTGATGTGGTGTCGATTGCTTTCGGCATCCGCAACGTGTCGGATCCGGGCGCAGCTTTACGCGAATTCCATCGGGTGCTGCGGCCGGGTGGGCGGGTCTGCGTTCTCGAATTCTCGTTGCCCACCAATCCTTTGTTGCGCAGCATGTACCTGGGATTCTTCAAATATGTCATGCCTTGGACCGCGACATTGATCAGCCGCGATCGCAGCGGTGCCTACAAATATCTGCCGCGATCGGTCAATACGTTTCTGGGGCGCGCCGAGCTGGCCCGCCTGATGTCTGAAGCCGGATTCGCCGGTGTGCGGCAAAAACCCATGACCTTCGGTGTGGCCGTGGCCTATCTGGGGCGACGCCCTGAATCCCTCGCGTAATGCTTTCAAAAAAAGCCGGCATTCCAAGGAATGCCGGCTTTTGTGCTTTTGAAAATGATCCTGCGTCAGGCATCGGATCCGGATTTTTTCGGTGAATCCGCTTTGGGCTTTTCGGCCGGACTGATGTGAATTTGGATTTTGGTCTGCTTTTCGAGTTTTTCGAGTTTTTCACGAATGTCTTCGGGCATCGCGGCTCGCTGTTCTTCGGTGTCGATGGGGCCGTCAAAGAGAATTTTGCCGTTGCGATCTTTGGCCGTCAGGTGTTTTCCGGACCGGTCGGCGTCATGCTCAGCGTGTGTGTGCCATCGGCCCATGTGGCTGATGCGGTACTGCTACTGGCTTCAGCTTTTTTTTGTTGTGCGGCGCCGTTTTTCTTCTGGCCTTCAATTTCGATGCGCAGATCAGAGGGGTCGCCGAAGTGGAATTTCGAATCCTGACCGGGAAACCCGCCGGGGTGTGCTTTGCGATAAGCCTCGATCTTTTCACGCAATTCCTGATTGAGTTTTTCTATGTTCTTGCGGTAATCACTGTCCTTGTCCGAAAACTTCTTCATGTGCTCGCGAATCGATTCTTCGACTTCTCTGGCAATGCCCTCAGCCTGATCGGGTTGAATGCGCCCCATCCAGCGATGGACAGGTTGCTCGGTCTGTTCTCCCAACGTGGCCTTGAGGGTCATGGGTTTGGCCTGTCGAATGATGGCCAGTGTGATCGTGTCACCGACCTTGGCGCCGCGAATCAGTGTGCGCAGTTGCTCGGCGTTGACCAGAATCTGATCATTGAGTTTGTGCAGAATATCGTGGCGTTCGAGACCGGCTTTGGCGGCAGGTGAATCTTTCGCCACATGTTCGACCACCAGTCCGTTGCCCTCGGGCAGATCAAGCTGATGTTGAAGCAATTCGGGTACTGCTGAAGTGACCACGCCCAGAAAGGTCACTTTTGCGGCAGCCTCTTCCTGACCGGCGACCACGAAAAGGATGCGCGGTGTGATCGGTGTGATTTCCACATCACCGGCGGCATGAACGTTGGCCGCAGATATCGCCAACAGTGAGCAGAGAATGAAGGCTCGCATATGTGTTTCTCCCAGTGAGGAACCGGATTCAGTCGATCGGTGCCGAGACAAAAACAATTTCGTCGCGCGGGATCGTGACTTCGATACGTGCCTGGTCACGTGGGTCGACCCAACGTCGACGCTCAATAACGTGCCGGTGCACAAGACGAAGAGGGGTGTGGTCCTCGGTGAACACCAACTCTCCGGGGAGAGGACGCGTGAACACCCTGTTCGATGCGCTCCGGATCCACGGAATTATTTCGTGCAATGGCCAGATCGTCATGAACCGGTGACGCGGCCAGTCGCCACAAGATAAACAGCACCAGCGCTTGCGGCGGCAACCAAGGCCGCGGGGAAAAGCCGTGCCAGTACCGAACGCGATTGAGCGGCGGGAGCCTGGCGAACAAGCAGTTGTTCCATGCGCCGATCGAGTGCCGCAGTCGGTTCACGCAGCGGCTGCTGCTCAAGCAGTTGTTCCAGATCTCTGAGTTCGGATTCCAATGGCGTTTTCAGGTTCATACCAGGGCCTCCATCGACGTTCGTAATTTCTCCAGAGCCCGGCGGTATCGACTCGCGACGGTCGATAGCGGTTCGCCCAGCGCTTGGCTGATCTCATCGAAAGTCAGTCCGCCGTAAATTTTCATGACCACACACTGGCGGGCATCATCCGGTAGTTCATCCAGCGCTGATTGCAACTGGTGGTCGCGCTCACGTTCCATCATCGCCTGTTCGGGGCGGGTTTCGGTAGTGTCCTGATGCAGGCGATCAAACAGGCCTTCCGCCGCCGGGCGAGCCCGGTCGCCACGACGAATCTGATCCACCGCAGCATTCCGGACGGCGGCAAAGACATAGCTGCGGTCATCACGGTCGGTCTTGAGCCCGACGCGACAGAGTCGGCTGAAGGCTTCGTGGATGGCGTCTTCGGCTGATTCGGGTCGCCGTGTCACGCTCATCGCCAGGGCGTAGAGCCCCCGACGATGCTCGCGATAGATCGCCAGCAGGCGGTGATGCAGATCCTGTTCAGCGGTCCCCTGAATCATGGGCTTCTGTCAGAATAGACGTTTGCCTGAGCCGGTTTTGTGCAGCATAAAAAAACCCGGTGCGGAACACCGGGTTTGTGGGATTCATTTAAAGCATGGTTTCAGGCCTGGGCCGTTTCGGGCTTATAGGCATATTTGCGCTTCAGCGGCTTGACCACAAGACCCATGCGGATGGCCTTGGTGGAGACCTTGATCCGCTGTGGGGCACCATCGATGATGGCCGTCACCGTCTGAATATTGGGGCGGAAGCGACGCTTGGTCTTGCCGGTGATCTTCTTGCCGACACCGCCGAGGTATTTGGCCTTACCGCGGTACTTCAGGGAGCGTCCAACGCCTGTTTTACGGCCGGTAAATTCACAAACTCGTGGCATGGCCGGATCCTCGTCTCGGTCCTGGACTGACTACATGGCTCGGGCGTCCGCCGCCCGAAGAGCCGGGCAGTATAAGCAGTCGCCAATCCGTGAGCAAGGGGGGTTGCATTCCAAGGCCCGCGGGGCAATAATACTCGGCTTGTTCACAGGCACGGCCCCACCAAGGGCTTAAAGAGGAATTCCTGGATGTCGATTCGAATCAAGGCCCGCAGCGGTGAGTCGGTGGAGCAGATGCTTCGTCGTTTCAAGAAGATGTGTGAAAAAGAAGGCCTGACCAAAGACATCAAGAAGAA
>CALOAZ010000007.1:0-7410 GCA_942491355.1 uncultured Phycisphaeraceae bacterium | reverse complement strand
GAGATGGGCATCAGTGAAATCGCCGAACAACTCGAGATGCCCAAGAACAGTGTGTTCCGCATCGTCTCGACGCTGCAGTCATACGGCTATCTCACGCGGGATGAAGCCTCCAAGCGTTACGCGCTGGGCAGCAAACTTCTGACGTTGGGTTATGCCGCGGTGCAGGAGGGCCATCTGGTGGAGAAGTCGATCGACATCATGCGCCAAGTCAGTGACGAAACGCGCGAGACCGTTCTCGTAGGCATGCTCGATAACGGCGAAGGCGTGGTGCTTGAGAACGCACCTTCGGGTGAACAACTTCAGGTGGTGGTGAAAGTCGGCACGCGCTTTCCGCTGCATACTGCCGCGCCGGGCAAGGCGATCATGGCTTATCTGCCCGATGAAGAATTGCATCCACTGCTCGATCACATGGATTTCACGCGCTACACGCCGAATACGATCACTTCGAAGCAGGCGATGCTCAAAGAACTCGAAACCGTGCGTGCCAAACACTACGGCGTCGACAACGGTGAGCACAACGAAGGCATTCGTTGTTTAAGTTCGGCGATTCTCAACCAGCGCGGCTATCCGGTGGGCGCGATCTGGATCACCGGCCCGAGCCACCGCTTCACCGAAGGCTGCTTCGAAAAGCACGGCAAAGTGGTTTCGGCCGGCGCCGATCGCATTTCGCGCCGCTTCGGTTACGGCGGGGAATGATCCGGCAGAACCGTTTTCGATCCAGCGATTACGCATGTCATGAGTCCCGTCGATCCGATTCATCTCGCGCCAGGCGATCCGACTGATCAGGCGATCGCCGCGCTGTTTGATGCTTACGGCTCACGGCTTTTTCGAACGGGCTTGCGCTTGTGCGGTTCGTCCGCCGACGCAGAAGACATGGTTCAAGAGACTTTTCTGAATGCTTATCGCGCCTGGCCTTCTTATCGCGGGGAAGGCAGTGCCGCCGGATGGCTCTTTCGGATCGCAGCCAACGCCTGTCATCGTCTGCATCGGGGGTCTTCGCCGAAGGTCGGTGGCGCGCCTTCGCTCGACGGTCTGTTGCCTTTCGGCGATCCGGCGCTGGCGGTGGTACCCGAGGCGCCGCTCGATCGCGTGGCTGAAGAAGAGCTGCGTGACACGATGCAGGAGGCGGTCGCGCATTTGCCTGCGGAATATCGTCTGCCCCTGGTCTTCAAGGATCTGATCGGTCTGACCACTGAAGAAGCTGCTCAGGCCCTTGATCTCAAACCCGCGACTTTGCGCACGCGCGTACATCGTGCTCGTCTGATGCTCCGGCAGGCCATTGCGCATCGCTTGCCGCGCGCCGGTTTGGCGCCTGCGGCCTATCCGAAGCAGATTTGCATGGACCTGCTCGAGACCAAACAACAGGCTCTGGACGGCGGTCGGCCTTTCCCTGTCGGCAACGAGGTGGTTTGTGAGCGATGCCGGGCGGTCTTCGAGACGCTGGATCTCGGAGGCAGTTTGTGTGCCGATCTGGCACCACATGCGACTTGTGACGGCCTGCGGACGTTCAGATTCTGGCTCCAGTGAAAAATCCTGAATGGTTTTGAAGCGCGAGGGGTGCCGCAAAGCGGCGTCTGCAAAATGGAAGTATAAGCAGAAGTACAGGATGCCGCCCGATTCTACCAGGGACGCTAAGGAGTATGCAACATGTTCAAAAAAATGCTTTTCACGAGTGTGGCCTTGGTGCCGATTATTTTCGGAGGCTGTGTGAGTCAGTCCGCCGCTCGGCAGGATTCGGGCCACAAGGCGGTAACCACCGAAAAACTGGAACCGTATGCCTGCGGCGAAATCACCAAGCTGCATACCTTCCAGGGGATCTTTTTGGCCAGTCAGCCGGCTGAAGCTGATTTTGAACAGGCCAAAAAAGGCGGTGTGAAGAGTGTGATCAATCTGCGCCATTCGGCTGAGCAGAAAGACTTCAACGAAAAGGCGAAGATCGAATGGCTGGGACTGAACTATTTCAATCCGGCCTGGAACGGTCCTGACGAATTGACCGATGCCCGCTTTGCCGAGGTTCAGAAGCTGCTCGAAACGGCCGAGCGCCCGATCCTGCTTCACTGTGCATCGGCCAACCGGGTGGGCGCCCATTGGATTGTCTACCGGGTTAAAAATGGCGGCTTGAGTCTGGATGCTGCAGTGGCCGAAGCCCGTACGGTCGGCCTCAAGTCGCCGGACTACGAAGCAAAGGCGCGGGCCTACCTCCAAAAAACCATGGCTCGGTAATGGGTCGATCTTGATGGAGATTCTGAAAGCGGGTTGCCGATCGGCAGCCCGCTTTTTTTAGGATTAAATCTGTCATTGGGTGATTCGCCCCTAAGAATGTCCCGACAGTGGCTATACCCCTGTCGGAGGACGCATGCCCACCGATCCCACCGAGATTTATCTGCAGGATGTGATGGCCCACCAGCGGGGAGTTTACGCCTATATCCTCTCTTTGGTCCATGACTTATCGTCTGCCGATGACATTCTTCAGGAAGTGAATCTGGTCCTTTGGCGTCGGCGGGGCGATTTCACGCCCGGAACGAACTTCAAGGCCTGGGCTTTTCGCATCGCCCGGATGCAGGTGATGGCCCACCGCAAGAAATTCGCCCGGGACCGCCTGCGCTTTGATGATGAATTGATCGGCCGTCTGGCCGGTGAGGCCGAGCAGCGCGCCGATGCGGCTGAGAGCCGTCGCCGGGCACTGGCCGATTGTCTTGAAAAACTCGGCGATGAAGATCGCGATCTGGTGCGTCATCGCTATGCGGGTGACGAATCGGTCGGCGCGATGGCCGAGCGCGTGGGTCGTTCGGCCAACGCGATTTACCAGGCGTTGTTTCGCGTGCGCGCGGCATTGCTCGGCTGCATCGAAAAAGCCGTGGCAGGGGAGGGCGCATGATGCAGCAGGATCATCTGGATCATCTTCTGACCGCGCTGATCGAAAACACGATCGCCGAAGCCGAGTACGCAGAGCTCGCCGCGCAATTGCGCGATGATGCTTCGGCGCGGGCCCGCTATCACGAATATCTTGAACTGCATGCGATGTTGCGCTGGGGCGAAGCCGAACCGGCCGCCGGGCCATTCACGCTTGCGTCGGTACCTGAAGCAAGCCCTTCGCGTTTCGCGTTCTCACGCGGGGGATGGTCGATCGCGGCTTTGTTTGCTGTGATGGCCGTCGTTTGGTTCGCACTCGCGCCGACGGCCGATCGCATCGTGGTCGAAACCGCCGATGCCGGTGTTTGGATTGATCGGGACGGTACACGCGTGAGCGTTCATCCCGGTGTGGCGATTCAATCAGGCGATCTTCTGATCACACCGGCTCGCGGCACGGCTTCGGTGCGCTATGCAGGTGAAGCCACTTCGGTGGCGCTGCATGTAAGCACGGCGGCGCGATTCGAATTCACGTCTGGCGCCAAGCAGATTGATCTGTTGCGTGGTCGCGTGGCCTGCGATGTCGACAAGCAGCCTTTGAATCGACCGATGCTGCTGCGCACACGCGATGCCTCGGCCACCGTATTGGGCACGCGTTTCCTGCTGGCGGCGAATGATCAGCACACGCGCCTGGAAGTCACCGAGGGCGCGGTGCGTTTTAAAGATCGACAAAGCGATGAGACGGTTGAAACCGCCGCAGGCTGGCTTGCGCAGGTGGGGCCTGAGGCGCCGATGGTGACGCGCCGCATCGCCGATCTTGTATTGAACGACGAACCGGTGGCCTATTGGCGGCTCAACCTGCCCGAAGGTGCGTCGGTGGTGCCGAACCTGGCCATGCCCGGCGAACTCAACGGCCGTGTGCACAAGGTGACGTTTAATCGTCCGGGTCCGCCGCCGGAGCAGTTTCCGGATTTCGAGCCTGAAAACACGTCAGCCGAATTCGATGGCCGCAACGATTATCTGATCGTGAATGATCCGGGCGCGAACAGTCCTTTCGACTTCACGCTCGGCGATTCGATCACGCTCGAAGCGTGGATCAATCCGCGTTCGATTCGCGATGACGGCCAAGTCTACATTGTGGGCAAAGGCCGCACGAAGAATGCAGGCTTTCCTGCAGAGAATCACAACTGGGGCCTGCGCATTCGCGGTGAAGAGGATTTGTGCAAACTCAGTTTCATTTTTCGCGATATCGATAACCGATCCGGTTTGCGCGAAGACTGGCATCGGTGGGTGAGTGTGCCGGGCTTCGAGCCCAACAGCGGTTGGCATCACGTGGCGGTGACTTACACCTTCGGCAAGCCCGAAAGCCTGCGCGGCTACATCAACGGCGAAGAAGTTGAAGGTTTCTGGGATTACGGCGGCGCATCAACTCAGGCCCCTGTGGTGGATGACGACGAAGTCTGGATTGGTTCGGCGCTTGGCGGCCAAGGATCCAGCACGTTTGACGGCTTGATCGATGAAGTGGCGATTTACCGTCGGGCACTGAAGGCAGATCAGATTCGCAATCATGTGCGTCGCGAAAATTGAAACGGTACGAGATGAGAAACGATATGTGCAGCAAGTCAATCATCGGTGTTCTGATTTGTGCGGCGTGCAGTTTTGCGGCGCAGGCTTCGGATCAGGTGCAGGTCGAGGTTTACGAAAACATCGGCGACAAACTGTCGTGGAAGTTCGAGCGGCCGGACAAACCGGTCGAATCGTGGACTCAGTCGGTCATGGGTTTTGCCCGCAGTCTGCCGCATCGATATACCGCCGGCGGTGTGATTGCCGATCGTGATCCGATGTTTCTGGTGCGTGCGACGGCGACACTGGATCTGCCGGCCGGATCGTATCGGCTTCTTTTGCGATCACTCAATGGCGCACGCTTGTTCGTGGACGACCAGTTGGCGGTTGAGACGCACTTCATCAAGCCCAGCGGTGACGCACATGGATCGGTGGAGGCGCTGCCTGAAGCGAAGGATGTCTCACTCTGGCCGCTGCCGAACGGTCACAATGAGAAAATGGCGGAGCGTGATCTGAAAGGTACGCATCGTTTCGTGCTTGAAGCGGTGGTGGGCGGCAAAAACCTTCGTCCGGAAATCGGCCATCTCGTGGCCGCCATCGGCGCGCCCGATCAACCGTTGCGATTGATTGCGCCGCAAGTGAAACAGCTTGTGGATGATTCGGCATGGCCGGCCTACGCGGTGCAGGAGGCGCAGCGCGTGGCGCAGAAGAATGCGGATCGCCGACATCAGGCCACGGTGGCGCAGGCCGCGGCATGGGAGCATCGCCATGCCGAGGCGCGACAGGCCATCGGTACAAAGCCCACAGCGCCGAGCGTAAAAAACACGGCGGTGATTCACAATGACATCGATCGTTATCTCCAGGCGCGTCTGGAATCCGAAGGCGTGGCACCCACGGCGACGATTGATGATCAGGCGTTCATTCGACGTTTGAGTCTCGACACGCGCGGTGTGATCCCGGCGCTGGAAGAAGTTCGCGCCTTTCTGGCCGACAAGTCTTCGGATCGTCGAGCCAAACTGATCAACCACTTTCTTGAAGATCCGCGCTGGGCCGATCACTGGACGGCTTACTGGCAGGATGTGCTGGCCGAAAATCCCGGCATCCTCAAGCCGCAACTGAACAACACCGGCCCGTTCCGCTGGTGGATTCACGAATCGTTTCTGGACAACAAGCCGATTGATCGCTTCGTCACCGAGCTGGTCATGATGGAAGGCAGTCGCTACGGCGGCGGCCCCGCAGGTTTTGCGATGGCCAGCCAGAATGATGTGCCGATGGCTGCCAAGGCGCACATTCTCGGGACGGCCTTTTTGGGTGTTCAGATGAAATGCGCCCGCTGCCATAATGCGCCCTTCCATGATCTGGATCAGATCCAGCTTTTTTCGATGGCGGCGATGCTCGAGCGTAAGCCGATTACATTGCCGAAAACCAGCTCGATCCCGCTGACCGAAGCCGAGATTTCACGCATGGTGGTGGAGGTCACACTCAAGCCGGGCCAGAAAATTCAACCGGTGTGGGGCTTCGACAGCTTGATGGATGAGAAGCAGCTTTCCGCATCATGGGGCGACGATCTCAAGGATTCACGCCTGCGTCTGGCGGCCTTGATCACCGCGCCGCAGAATCAGCGATTCGCTCGTGTGATCGTCAATCGTTTGTGGAAGCGCTGGATGGGCGCCGGTTTTGTGGAGCCGGTCGATGATTGGGAGGGGGCCGAAGCCTCGCATCCGGAATTGCTCGACGCATTGGCGTGGGAGCTGGTGGATGGCGGGTATGACCTCAAGCATGTGGCACGCCTGATTTTCAATAGCCATGCCTATCAACGGGTGCAGGTGGGTGATGCCACCGACATTCCGGTGCAATCGCAGAAGCGATTGTTCGCCGGGCCGATGCGTCGGCGCATGGTTGCCGAACAGGTGGTCGATTCGCTATTCGCCGCCGCCGGCAAGGCATTCGATGCCGAATCACTCACGATGGATGCTGATGCGCGTCGTCCGGCCAAGGATTTTCAGGATTTCGGGAGCCCTGATCGCGCTTGGCAGTTCTGTTCGCTGTCGAATGAGCGCGATCGTCCTTCGCTGGGGATGCCCCGTGCGCAGAGTGTGATTGATGTACTCAGTACTTTCAGTTGGCGACAGGCACGTCAGGATCCGCTGACGTCGCGCGATGCGACACTCACGCCGCTGCAGCCGCTGATTCTCGCCAACGGCACGGTGGTACACCGCGTGGTGACATTGTCGGATGACAGTGCGTGGACGGCGATGGCGCTGCAGAAAGATCAAACGCCCGAATCGCTCACGCAGGCATGGTTTCTGCGTGTGCTGAATCGCATGCCCAAGGCCACGGAGCAAGCCTGGGTGGTGGCGATGATTTCAGAAGGTTTTTCAGATCGCATTCATGCGGATTCGGCTCTGGTCTCAACGCATACGGCGCACAAGGCGCATCTGAGCTGGTCGAATCATCTTTCGGCCGAGGCCAATCAATTGAAACTCGAAGAGGAACGGCAGGTGCGCGAAGGCGATCCGCCGACGGCCCGTCTCGATACGGCCTGGCGCCAGCGGGCCGAAGATGCCATCTGGGCGTTGATCAACACGCCCGAGTTTGTGTTTGTGCCGTGAAAGATGTCGGAGCATGCGAGAGGCATGAATCTGATCTGTTTGTAGCAAAGGAATCCACGATGACGATTTCAACCCGACGTGATTTCATCAAACAAACCGCCATGGCGGCCGGTGCGGCTTACGGCTTGAACATGATGCCTGCGCTGGCCTCGGCCAAGGGTCGCTATCCGAAGGGCAAGGCCGAACATTGCATCATGCTCTGGCTCGGGGGCGGCGCGGCCCAAATCGATACATGGGATCCCAAGAAACTCGGCGATACCAAGAAGCGCGAAGCGGGTTCGGCCTATCGCGCGATTCCGACGGCGGTGAATGGCGTCATGGTGACCGAGCATTTGGAACGCACTGCGGGTGTTCTGGATCGCGCGGACACTGAGTGCACCGTCCA
>CALOAZ010000006.1:0-5283 GCA_942491355.1 uncultured Phycisphaeraceae bacterium | reverse complement strand
GCATCGTGCGCCTGGTGGATGTCGATGGCGATGGCCATGCGGATACTTCGAACGTCTATGCCGGAGGATTCAATGATCCACTCGACGGACTGGGCGCCGGCCTGCTGACCCGCGGCAATACCCTGTGGTACACCTGCATCCCGCATCTGTGGCGGCTGAAAGACACCGATGGCGATGGCGTGGCCGATGAACGCCAGTCTCTGCATCGCGGCTTCGGCGTGAAGGTCTCGCTCTCGGGCCATGATTTGCACGGCCTGACCTGGGGGCCGGATGGCCGATTGTATTTTTCAGTCGGTGATCGCGGCTTCCATATCGAAACGCCAGAAGGGCGCACACTGCATTCGCCGGGCAGCGGCGCCATTTTCCGATGCGAACCCGACGGATCTCAACTCGAAGTATTTTCACATACGTTGCGCAATCCGCAGGAGCTTGCATTCGATCAATTCGGCAATCTCTGGACAGCCGACAACAATTCCGATGCGGGCGACAAGGCCCGACTGGTTTACGCGGTGCGCGGGGCTCACGCCGGATGGCACATGAGCTACCAGACCATGGCCGAACCTTATCTGCGCGGCATGTGGCATCTGGATCATCTCTGGCATCTTCGGCATGACGGCCAGCCCGCATGGATCATTCCTCCCGTGGCACACATCGGCGAAGGACCGGCAGGCTTCGCTTTCAACCCGGGAAGCAGCCTCGGCCCCGAATACGATCATCACTTTTTTATGTGCGATTTTCACGGCGGCCAGGGCAATAGCCGCATCGAGACATGGCGTGTGGAACCCCAGGGCGCCGGCTTCGAAATGAAAGACCGTCGCATCTTTGCCGATCGCATTCTCGCCAGCGATCTCGAATTTGGTCATGACGGGAAAATCTACGTCAGCGACTGGGTCGACGGATGGACCGGTATCGGCAAGGGGCGCATCCACACCTTGCAAAACACGCGCACGATTGGTTTGCCCTCTGTGGCCGAAGATCGCCGGCTGTTTGCCGAAGGCTTCGAACACCGCGACCCGGCGCAGCTTGCTGCCCTGTTACGCCATGCCGATCTGCGTGTGCGCCGCGAAGCGCAGTTCACGCTCGCCGCACAAGATGCGATCGCGCCACTGGCCGAAGCCACACGACAGACCGAACACCGTCTGGCCCGCCTCCACGGCGTGTGGGGACTGGGCCAGATCGCACGGCGCAATCCTGCCGCTCTGCCTCCCCTGCGTGAACTGCTCGGCGACATCGATGCCGAAGTGCGCGGCCGCACCATTGAATGTCTGGCTGAGGCGCGCGATGCCGAATCGCTCGAGCGCATCACGCAAAGTCTTGCTGCCGTCGAACCCCGCGTACGCTTTTTCGCCGCCATGGGTTTGTCGCACTTCGATCCGCGCCATGCACTCGACGGTCTTTTGAAATTGATCGAGGCAAACAACGATCAGGATGTTTATCTGCGGCATGCGGGCGTCATGGCTTTGGCGGCCATCAAGGACCAGGACGCCGTGGCCGCGCAAGCTGAACATGCCTCCCGACCCGTGCGACTGGCTGTGCTGCTCACCATGCGACGCACCAAAGATGCTCGCATTGCACGATTCCTGGATGACCCCGATCCGCAGTTGGTCGTCGAAGCCGCCCGAGCCATTCACGATGTGCCCATCGGCGGCGCCATGCCCGCGCTCGCTCTGGCCATCGCGCGGCCGGAGAATGATCCGTCGTTGCACAGACGCACAATCAATGCCAACCTGCGCAACGGCTGCTTGGACAACGCGGTCGCGCTGACGACCTTTATTGCCGATGCCCAGCGGCCTGAAGTTCTGCGCCTTGAAGCCATCGCTGCATTAGCGGAATGGGCCGAACCTTCACCACGCGATCGGGTTCTCGGCATGGTGCGCCCGCTTCCCAAACGCAGTTCCACCGCGGCAATCGCCGCAGTGCGCGATCGCCTGGCCAGCATCTTGAAACAGGCGACACCGGAACTTGAAATCGCCACCGCGCGTCTTGCGCAACAATACGATCTTCGAATCGAAGGCCAGACACTGCTTTCATGGGTGCAGGATGCCAAACGGCCTCCGCACACACGCCGCGCCGCACTGGACCTGCTGGCCGGCGCAAAAGATCCCATGCTGCGCCAGGCCATCGATACCGCGCTCACCGACATGACACCGTCTGTGCGGGCCGCGGCGCGACATCAACTGGCCCAGTTGGATCCTGCCGCCGCGCTGCCGCTGCTTAAACAAGCCACCGCCAAAGGCACGCTGACCGAGCGCCAACACGCCATGCGATCACTGTCCCTGATTCAGGATCCTGCGGCCGAAGCTGAACTGATCCAATGGCTGAATCGCTGGCGCAGTGGTGATGCACCCGATGCCATCGCGCTCGATATCCTCGAAGCGCTGCGCGAACGTAAAACCGAAGGCGCCCTCACAGCATTGACCGCGTACGAACAATCGCTGACGGCGGGCGACAACATGATCCGGTTTCGCCCCACGCTCGACGGGGGCAATGCCGAACGCGGCCGAGCAATCTTTGTGAATCACGCTTCAGCCCAGTGCACACGCTGCCACCGGGTCGAAGGTTCAGGCGGGCGCGCCGGACCGGAACTCGACACACTCGCTGACCGCGCCGACCGAAAATACATGCTTGAATCGCTCGTGAATCCCGGCGCTAAAATCGCCCCCGGATACGGCGTCATCGTACTGACGCTCACCGATGGCACCACCGTCGCCGGCACCCACAAAAGCGAAGATGCACAAGGGGTGCGCGTGGAACTGCCACGCGGCAATACGGTCCACATTGCACAAGACAGAATCAAGACGCGCTCACCGCTGACTTCGGCGATGCCCCCGATGGGCCTGCTGCTTCAGCCGGGCGAACTGCGTGACCTGATTGCCTATCTGGCAATACTTAAATCGGGAAAATAATCAGACGTGACTTGAAGCGGCGTCTGCCTCGATCTTCGGGCACGACGAAAAACCGGCTCACTCCGGCTCACCCTCATCAAAGACTTCGGTCTTCTGGCGCATCTGAGCCCGCAGCCGCGCCAAAATCGAACTGTGCATCTGGCTCACGCGCGATTCCGACAAATCGAGCGTCATGCCGATTTCTTTCATCGTCATCTCTTCGTAGTAGTAGAGAATGATGATCAATCGCTCGGCACGACTCAATCCTTTGGTGATCAGATCGCGCAAGTCGCGTTTCTGGACGGCATTGAGCGGATTAACCTGCCGGTCATCCTTCAGCACATCGATCTCACGCACATCCTTGTTGGAATCGGTCTCGTACCACTTGCGATTAAGCGAGACCACGCCCGTCGGCCCGGCATCTTTCGCAAGCTTTTGGTACTCCTCCATGTCGACACCGAGTTCGGCGGCGATCTCCGGATCAGTCGCTTTGCGCCCGATCTTCATCTCCAGACGCTTGCGGGCCCCTTCGACCTTGCTGGTACGCGACCGCACCAGGCGCGGCACCCAGTCCATGGATCGCAATTCATCCAGAATCGCGCCGCGAATACGCGGAGCGCAATACGTTTCAAACTTCACGCCGCGATCCAGGCTGAAGGCGTCGATGGCGTCCATCAGGCCGAAAATACCGGCCTGCTTGAGATCATCGACATCCACTTCATCGGGCAGCTTGGTGTGCACGCGCTCGGCGTTGTACTTCACCAGCGGCAGATAGCGCTCCATAAAATAATTGCGGAGCAATTCACTGCCGGTCTGTTTGAATTCGATCCAAAGCTCTTCGATCGGACGTTCGTCGAGCTCGGGTGAATTCGTAGCAGCCTTCTTGGCCATACTCCGCTCCTAGCAAGCTCAGATCAGACACCGGCGATGGCCGCCATCGGCGCGCCATGCCCCGGCATCGCAATATCATCCAGCTCACTGTCTTTCTTCCCCGACGTCTCGGTCTCCGCCGCGAACGTCTCGTCTTGTTCATGCATGCGGTGCTCCGCCGCAGCACGTTCTCCAGCCTCGGCTCGCAAGGCCTCGGCATGTTCATCCACGGCCCGTAGGGCAATGGTCCCGATCAATGCACCAAAGAGATAGCACACGATCATCGATACGATCGCCCGCCATAGTATTTCAAGCGGTGTGTTGTGGGCCAACAGGCCGGCAACGATCGCGATCGTGAACGCTAAAAGAGCCAGGCTCGTCGCGATTATGCGAATGGGCATTAGGCCAAGCGCTCCCTCGCTGACAGAGACCGATCCCGCCTATCCCGCGGTTTCGACCGCCAATCCTTCGGCGGCACTCAGTGGACGACATCCCATCGAGGATCCGCCACGCGTCATCTTAGCCGGCTAGCCATGTGGAAACGCGTCGTAAAAAACCACCCGCGCCCGCTGACCGCAAGCTGCGATCCAGTTTATGCGCCAACCTCTGGATACACAAGCTTGAAGATGCATTTGGTTCGGCCAAAACGAAGGGTTTTTGCGCACGAACGGCGCGATTCACCGCTGGATCCAACAGGATATATCCGGCGGGTTCAGGCGAGAATCCAAGAAAGCGGCGACAAACCGCGGCAATCCGGTCATGCACACGACGAGCCTCTTCTTCATCATGTGCCATATTCACACACAGACTGATCGACGCATCGGGGCGCCGACGTCGGGCCACCTTGATCAGGGCATAGGCATCGGTGATGGAAGTCGGCTCCGGCGTTGAAACCACCATGATTTGATCGGCCGCCACAATAAAATCAAGAACCACCGGCCCGATCCCTGCACCCGTATCCACAATCAGGGCATCATGACCGGCAGAGAGCTGGCGAAAAAGCTGGATCAGTCGATAGCGCTCAAACTCGCTCAGGCCCGCCATTTGCGCCAAACCCGATGCGCCGGGAATCAGCGTGAACCCACCCGGCCCCTTGATCATCGCATCGGCCAGTTCGCGCCGACCCGCCACCACATGGGCCAAGTTTGTCATGGCCGTCACACCGCAAAGCACATCCGCGTTGGCCAGACCCAGATCGGCATCCATCAGCGCCACACGACGGCCCTGCTTCGCAAGCTGCACCGCCACATTGACCGCAATATTGCTTTTCCCCACGCCCCCCTTGCCGCTGGTGATCGCGAGAACGCGAGCACCTTTTGCGGACAATGGTTCCTGCTCCAATACTTCTGCCGGGATGCCGGCAGCATGGGCCGCATCCGTCAGACTCCAACTGCCACCTTCCACCATGGCTCGTAATGTGCTGGCCTGATCCGATGTCATCACAACTGCCCCCCCATGATCAGGTTGGCCAGTCGATCCGAAGTGCCTGATTCAATTTGATGCGGCACCTCCTGGCCGGTGGTGATGT
>CALOAZ010000005.1:0-18302 GCA_942491355.1 uncultured Phycisphaeraceae bacterium | reverse complement strand
CATAGCCCATTTCATTCAACAACAGCTTTGAAGATGTCTTTGTGATAGACGACGTTCAGGTCACTGTCGATCGGTTCGCCCGGCACCGAAAAGAAACCGGCTCGCCCTTTGGGCGCGGCTGGCCGAGAATATTTTCGATCAGGAGCTTCATGACCGGCACGGCGGCAGCTTCTTTGGGTGACAGAAGGCCAGCCTGCATCGGGCGTCGCGTGTTCTCGTTGAGTACGTTTGCCAGTTCGAATGCGGCATCGCTGAGTGCGTACATCTGCTTGCCTTGCACAACGTACGGCACCTTGAGGCGCGTGAGCATTGCTTTCTGGTGCGAATCGGCAGGGATGTCAACGAACGCATTGCGTTGCTTTTTGACGATGATCTTGCCGGATTCATCCTGCACAGCAGCAAGGAGGTTGGCGGTGCCGATATCGATGCCCTTGCCCAGGGCGACGCCGGTGCTAGATTGCGCGGCAGCGGTTTCGGTCTCAGACACGGATGATTCCTCCACTTGCTGGATACTGATTTGTGGTTCGGGCCGCTGAACGGTACTCAGCGGAGCCTCCTGCGAACCGACTGTTTCTACCGGCTCTGGTCCCGCGAACGATTCGGCGGGTGCCGGGGTTGTTTCGGGGATGGTTTCCCCACTCACTTTATAATCCATCTCACCCAGTTTCTGCAAAGTGGGAGATGATGTTTCTTGTTCCGGGGTAGGGACTTCGGACGCCATACCGACAGGATTATCGGCCTCAAGGGCTTCAGGTGTTACCGCGGCAGGTGCCATGAGTTCCGAATCTTCAGGTAAGTCCACGATTTCCGGCTCAGAGGACGCGGTTTGGAGCCGCCTGTGGCGAGGTCTTGACCGGTGGGTATCAGGATTTCGTCAGACGAGGTGTCTGTTTCGCTGATCGGATTGACTTCATCGACTTCCGGAGGTTCAGTCGCGAATTCTGCATGAAGTTCGGGTTCCTGCGTGGCGGCGGAGTCCTCGACTTCTTCGGTGACTTCGATCTCGAAATCGGTTTCGATTTCAGCTTCCAATTCGAATGCCGGTTCGATTTCACTGTCCGGCTCTAATTCAACGACCGGAGTGAAATCGGCCTCGGTCGAATCGTCAGATTCGGAATCATTAGAAAGGCCAAGGTCGATGGGGGCATCTGCCGTCTTTGTCATGCCTGCCGCTTCGATTTCATCATGTTCGATTTCTTCGTTGAAATCCAGGTCGAATTCAACGGCTGGACCTTCATGGGCATCTGATTCGAGCGATTCAGCTTCAACCTCGATTTCAGCACCAAGATCTTCAGGATCATCACGTTCAAAATGGCCGCCATCATCGGTGTTGATGGCGGTCAGTGAAGGGTCCGCTTCGTGAGTACCCTGGAACCCCACCTCAAAGACTTCTTCCTCTTCGCCTTCGATATAAGGTTCAGGGATCAGGCCGTCAGCGTCGTCACTGTCATGATCAAGGCCCGATCCGCTTTTTGAAGCTGATTCAGCCGCCACGCTCAACACCTCGTCGAGATGTTGCGACAAAGCCTGCGACTCGCTGTCTTCGTCGCCCATGAACGGGGCGAGAAAATCATCGAGGTCCAGATCATCCTCTTGTGGGCTTTGGTTTCCCACGGGCACTCCTCCGACATCGGTGACTGAACACGCCTTGCGAATCAAACGGCTTCGCGGGGTGAATCAGTCGGAACCCTACCCCACCATCGGCGGGGAAACACCTGGGCTTTATCCCTTTTTCTTGAGAGCTTTGAGCTTGTCGAGCGTCGAACCGGCCTCTTTGGTTTCGGACGATTTGGTGTCGATGTTCTCGAGGTTGCTTTCGAGCTCCTGCTTGAACATCTCGTCGAGTGTGGCGGCACCGGGGCGGTATTCGACGTCGTTGTCCTGGCCACTGATGATGGACTTCATGCGCTTGGCCATGGAGTCTTGCATTTTCATCATCAATGACTCGATATTCTGACCCACGCGTTCGTCCTTCTTGGCTTCGGCCTCAAGGCGATTGCGAATCTCTTCCTGCTCAAACATGGCTTTCTGCTGGGATTCGATGGCCTCCATTTTGGCATTCATCTTTTCCATCAGCGCGGCCATTTGATTGTTGCCCTTGGCTTCGACCTCTTCGTGGGCTTTGGTCTTGAGGGTGTTGTTTTCAGCTTCAAGCTGGTCGATGCGCGACTGGAATTTGGTGCCGATGCTGGATTCGAGCTTGGCGCTCATTTGCTCCATCATGGCGCTCATCTGATCGGCCTTGGGCGCCGCATTGAGCTCTCTCTCGGCTTCCTTCAGCTCGCGTTCAGCATCCTTGAGCTTGGCCTCGAGCTTGCTGTTTTCTTTTTCGAGGGATTCAACTTCGCGCTTCAGTTCGTCCATGAAGGGCTTCTGTGAATCCATGCCCTCTTCGTATTTGATCTTTTCAGTTTGCGCAGAGACTTGGCGCTGCAGATGAACCTGCTTCTGGAGATTCTCGATGTCACGGATCAGGTCCTGCTTGCCCTTTTCCTCAAGCTGGGCCTGGGTCTTGAGCTGCGAATGCTCTTGCATCAGCATCTTCAGCTCATTTTGAGATTGAGCAAAGATGTGCTGGCGTTCTTTATCGGTGAGAAGATTGGTGCGCGTGGAGATGATACGCTCCACCGCTTCCTGAATGAGTTGATTGAAGGTGTGCTTGTCGAGGACGTTGATGCGCTCAAAGCCCTTTGACTTCAACTCATCGACCGAGAGTTTCTGGCCGCTTTGATCCACCAGTTGTTTGACGTCGAAGCCGCCTGACTCGGTTGGCATGCGATAACCCCTTGCCACCCCTGCGAGAACACTAAAAAACGCTGAACCCATTATACGCCTGGGGCGTGTTGACTGCGAGAAACTTTTTGCGGCACTGGCTTTGGGTGAGATGCGAGGTGGGTCGGGGTCAACGAAATCATGCTCATGCCACTGATGGCAGACTTGTGAAGATTATGGGCGAGATGAGGTGATGGGGTTTGACCCCTTTGACTTTTCGTAACTATAATCACACCCGACGCTTGAGTGTGATTGGCGTCAGGCGTCTGGATGTGGGAGTTAGCGCGAGATGCACTTCAAGGCCAAACGGGTCGACCAGTTCAGCTGCGGCCAGTGCGGCCGGAGTGTTGCAACACCCCTGAAAGCCAAACCCATGTCGACCATGAAGTGTCCCCACTGTGGTGTGGGTGTGCGCATTCCGGTGGGCTTCGAAAATTTTCTCATGATCCAGGCGCTAAAGCGAGACAGCGCCGGCACTGTATTCAAGGCGCTGGACAAACAGCACCAGGGCCCCGTGGCGGTCAAGGTACTCCAGGCGACCGGCGCCGATGCCGATGCCATCACGCGTGGATCGCTTGAAGTCGCAAAATTCCTGCAGGAACTCAAGCACCCGAACATCGTCTCGATCGAGACGGTGGGTGAATATCTCGGCCAGCATTTTATTGTGATGGAATTGCCTGTCGGGGGCAGCGCGCAGGATCTGATCAATCCCAAAGATTTGATTCCAGAGGCGGATGCCATTCGGATTGCTCTGGGTGTGGTGGAAGGCCTGCGTGCGGCTGAAGACATCGGTCTGGTTCATATGAATATCAAGCCCAGCAATATTCTGCTGGATGAACATCGCGAAGCCAAATTGATTGAATTCAGTCTGACCAATTTCGAGCCCGAGGGGTCGAATCTCCGTGTGGTGGGTACGCCAAATTACATCGCTCCAGAGGTGGTTCGCGGTGCCACCCCGGATCGTCAGTCAGACATGTATAGCCTGGGCGCAACGCTTTTTTATCTGCTGACCGCGCGACCGCCGTTCATCGGCGCAAACATCATCAAGCAGCGCCTTAAAGAGCCCGCTCCGCCCATACAGCAATTCAGGCCGGATCTGACCGACGAAACCGCGCATGCCATCGCATGCATGCTGGCAACTGAGGCTGACGGCCGTCCGGAAGACTACGACGAATTATCGAGCATGTTGCAGACTTCGCTCGATGTGCTTGAGGCGGACGATGTCGAATTGATCGATGCGAACGATCCGGATCTTGAAGACGAATCGATGCATGTCCATTTCGACGTGTCGGCAGATGCCTCCGGCATTTCCGATGATGTCTCGTTGCTGGATGATGAAGTCATGTCCGATGTCACGCCCGTGAGTCCACCCGATGCGGTCAAGCCCTCGGTCGGATCAGAGTCGGAAGACGATGACGATGCTGCTGGATTTCTTGGCGAAGAAGAGGCCGAAGAAGACGAGCTGGATGATATTCTGCTCGACGGTCTTGAAGAGGATCTGCAGGAAGCACGCAAGAAAACGCAGACCATCCATCAAAAGAAGAAGACTCCCGCCCCTCCAGTGTCTGAGCCAAAACCGAAATCCAAAGCGCCTGCTTCCGATGCCTCCGAATCGAAAAAAGCATCGGTGGAAACGTCCGGCTTTCTCGATGGCATGGTCGACATGGCCGGAATCGGCGAGCTTGGCGCTGCGGGACTGATGCCCAGTGATGAAGATGAGGCTCACGGATCGGTCGAGCAGTCATCGGCCAATGTTTCGGGTTTTCTCGACGCTGTCGAGGCGGCATGGGGATCGAGTGGTAAGTCCGATTCTGGCGTTGTGGAGGCGGCGGCCGCGCCATCAGGGTGCCACAGCTGAATCGGCATGGTCGCTCGATAGCGATGACATCCTGCCTGAAGGTGCTTACGACGAAGCGGAAGAAGAAGATGCATTGCAGTCGGCCATTGCGGATGTGCTCGAATCAGCGGTACAGCATGGGCACGATGAAGGCTTGACTGCGGATGCCATTGATCCGAGCGCCATTGATGAATTGGCTGGAGTCATGGATTCATCGGGTGTTGCAGAAAGCGAATCGTCTGACGCATCTGCGGATGTGCAAATGGCTGAATCCGCCATGGCAGATCTCGATGCCGAGTTGGATGCAGCGAAGGCTTCCGGCCCGGCGTCGGATGAGTCTGTTTCATCGATCGATGATGAAATTGATATGGAAGATCTTGCTTCCACCCTCATGGGTGATGAGCACGATGATGAAGAAGATGAGCCGGTGCAGAAGGATTCGCAGGCATTGCATCAGGAAAAGGCCGCGCCTTCTGTCGCTCCTTCGGGAGCCATGGATGGCATGCTGGGTGCGATCGATGACGATTTTGATGCGTCGAGTGCGATGGCGGGTATGGAAGATCTGTTGGAAGAGGAGGCCTCCGACGAATCCGAGTCGCCAGAGATTGTGGCGGAGGCTGAGGAACCACCAGCTCCTGCTGCGGCCCCTCAGACCTCGGGGTTCATGGATGGCATGATCGATGTGGCTTCTGAAGACGCTGGCCTGAGTGCGGTGATGCCGGACATCGGCGATCTGGATGCCGATGAAGAAGAGGATATTGAGGCACAGATCGCACGGGCGTTCGATCAGATTGCCGATGAGAAGAAAAACGACCTCGATGACGACGAAATCTTTGCGGCGGAATCCCGGGCTTTTGAAGAAAAGCTGGCAGCGCTCACCCGGAAGCCGCCGGCTTCCGAAAAACCCAAGTCTGTGCCGGAAGAAGCGCCGCCGACTGAAGCGCCGGCAGCTGTGCCTGAGCCCACAGTGATCGATCCGCCCAAAGAGGAAACTCTGACGCTTTCTCCCACTGCGCAGATTGATCCGCCAGCTATCGCTGATCCAGTCGAGCCGTTGGTTTCAAAATCACCGACCCCTGCCGCGTCGGCTCCTGTGGAAGACGAGAATCGTTTGGGTCTTCCTGACGGCTTGTCCGAAGACAAGATGTCGAAGTTGAAGAAGCTGAAAACAAAGGCTCCTGCTGCAACAAAAGAACCCGCGCCGGCGCCTGCCGCCCCCGCTGCGTCAGCTCCTGTGGAAGATGAGAATCGTTTGGGTCTTCCCGATGGCTTGTCCGAAGACAAGATGTCGAAGTTGAAGAAGCTGAAAACAAAGGCTCCTGCTGCAACAAAAGAACCCGCGCCGGCGCCTGCCGCCCCCGCTGCGTCAGCTCCTGTGGAAAATGAGAATCGTTTGGGTCTTCCCGATGGCTTGTCCGAAGATAAGATGTCGAAGCTCAAGAAGCTGAAGGCCAAAGTGCCTGCTGCTGAAGACAAGTCAGCAGAGGATGCGTCTTCTTCTGTTGCCGCTGCTCAAGTCGATGATGAAGGCCGACTCGGTATGCCGGATGGTTTGTCTGAAGACAAGATGGCAAAATTGCGGCGCATCAAGATCAATCGCCCGTCGTAACCGCGTGATCCATCTTTTTAATTTTATGAAATGATTCAGGGTTTCTGGTGCTGAAAATAAACGGCACCGGGGCTTTTCGTTTTTCTGCGATAAACCTTGTCTTTGCAGGTCACGTACAGATAGGTGAAATCGGTTCCCCCGAACACCACATTGGACATCGACGTCTCTTGCGGTTTGGCAATGACACCTCCCATGCGGCCGGTGGGGTCAAACATCTGCAGGCCGGCCGCTGTCGCAACATAAATACGACCGGCTTTGTCGAATGTCATGCCATCCGCTCCGGTCCCTTTGCGTGTGGTGATCATGCGAAGCGGCAGAAAATAAGGCGCTTTCTGCGTGAGCGCTCCATCCGCCTCCACGCGAAAGGCCCAGAGTACCGGGTCTCGGCCATCGGTCACCACAAGTGTGCCTTCATCGGGCGTGAGAATCAGGCCGTTCGGCCGTAGATCTTCGGCCACAATGCGCGACGCACCATCCGGCGCGATATGCCATACACGGCCGGCTTTGGGTTCTGTAAAGAAGATGGTGCCGGTGGAGTCCACCACCAGATCATTCGCGTCGACCTCTTTTGCGAGTACGCGGGCGATTCGGCCTTGCTTGTCATACGCCACGATTTGGCGATCTCCCATGCGGCAGCCATAGAGCAATGCGTCGGGTCCGATCATCAGGCCGTTGGTTTTTGCGGTGTTTTCAGCAAACAGGACGACTTTGCCCTGAGCGTCGATTTTAAAGATCTTGTTTTCAGGGATGTCGGAGAAATAAACATCACCATTGATATCGGCTGCGGGCCCTTCAGTGAATCGATGGCCCTCGGAAATCAATTGCCAGGATTCACCTTCAATCAATACACGTGAAAGCGGCATGTCCTGTGGAAAATCCTGCGCATGGCCCGACGCGACAATAATCATCGCGGTGGTCAGAAATGAAATTAGTCCTGTGCGTGCGATCATCGTGTACCTGCAGTGTGATCGCGCCAGAGCCATCGCAATGCGTCGGGGAGTGTGGCTCCGCCATGCCGGTTGTTGTGGCCACCGACACCGAAATCAAATCGCACGTCGTATTCGGCGAATCGGAGCGCTGCCGCCATTTGCTGGTTGGCCAGTGGCCAATGGCCGTGAACATTGTCCAGATCGCTCGCTCCATCCTGGAGATACACGCGGATGGGACGTTTGTCTGATTTACGGATCAGTGCTTCGTAGTCATGGCCGCCACGAATGTTGACGAAGCTTCCGACATGGCTCAGCACTTTTCGAAAAGTGTCGGGCCGTTGCCAGGCTGCGGTAAAAGCCGCGATGCCTCCGGAAGAAATACCGCAGATCGCACGTTGATCCGGATCATGCGTCAGTCGATAGGTCTTGCCGACTTCGGGCAGAATTTCTTCGATCAGGAAACGGGCGTACTGGTCATCCAGCGTGTCATACTCAAAACTACGATTTCGGCGCGGTGCCGCCCCTTCCCGCGCCGGTGGAATGGTACCGGGATTGATGAAAACACCAATGGTGACCGGCATTTCGCCGCGATGGATCAGATTGTCGAAAACCGTGGGTGTGCGGAATCCCCCATCCGCTTTGACGTATCCGCCGCCGTCATTAAACACCATGACGGCAGCCGGTTGTGCGGGATCATACGAAGCCGGCACGTAGATCCAATAATCACGCGTGGTGCCGGGATAGATCGACGATTGATCCCAGCGATGCGCCGTCACGCGTCCTTGAGGGACGCCATCTTTAGGATAGGCATCCGGCCCGAGTGCATAGGGTTCGGCGGCAAACAAGATTCCAGAGAGAATCAGGATTGCCTGAAGCGAAAAGAAGATGTGGCGTGTTGATGCCATTGGTGTTCGCGTCACGATTCTAAGAACGCGCAGGCAATGGCTCAAGATTGATTTGGACGAAATGCGTTAAGAAGCGGATTTTTCCGGCAGTTCCGGCGTGGCCGGTGGATTGGCTTCTTGCTCGGCGCGTTCGGCGTCAGCACGTGCTTTGAGCCATGCCTGCTTGGCGGCTTCGGCCTCTGCTCGCAGATTTTCGAGCTCTGTGCGTGAAATCGGTGCGTTGTCGATTCCACGTGCCAGGCGTGCATTGTCAGGTTTGGGGTCGGGGCGGGCCTGAACAATGGCCGCAATTTCGGCCAGTGTGAGTGCGCGGTTGTAGATCATCACATCATCCAGTCGTCCATTGAAGAAGTGCGCCCGTCCCTGCCAGCAACCCAGATGCAGATGGGTGGGTGCCGCAGTATCTGCTTCCCATGTGGTGGAAGCCTTTTCAAGGCCATTGACGAAGAGGCGATGTGTGGAGCCATCAAATGTGTAAGCAACATGTTGCCAGCTGCCGGCGTCAGGTGTTGAAGACGCTTGTGCCAGGGGTGTGTTGGCGTGTTTCCAGACCGAGAGTTTTCCGCTCGGACCGAATCCGACCATCACCGCTGAATTGGCGGGATCATTGCCCATGCCGACAAATGCCTGAAAAGCGCGTTGGCCGGCGGATTGGCGGGCACCATGTACCACAGGGCGATGCTTTGCGGATGGTTGGCATTGGGAAGGCCCACAGCTTTGCCGATCACAATGTGATCATCGCGGCCATCGAGCGTGATGGATCCGGAACCGACTTTGGCTTCTGCCAGACTGGGATCACCTTTGAATAATCCGCCTCGGTCATTGCCCGAATCATCGGCAGCCGATCCATCAAGTTTCCAATAGCCGACCAGGCCATCGCGCGGCGGATTGCCCGCAAACACCATTTGCGCCTTTGCAGCAAGTGCCTGATCGTTGTAAAGCTCGAATCGGGCGCTGGCGAGTGGAGCTTTACGCACGTTCACTTGCCAGACAGGCTGGCGTGCTTTGTCGAGTACGGTGACACGATAGCCATCGAGGCGATCGCTGTGATTGTCGGTGCGGTTCCAGATGCTGATGGCAGTGATTTCAGTATCTGCGCCGAGATCAAGCTCCCATCGCGGATCTGCTTCGCCGAGTGTGTGAGCCACCGTGCGGTCTTTTTCAAGATCACCACTGGTGTTGTTGTCGATGGCGAGACGGGCCACGGCTTCTTCGTAAGTGCTGCTTTGTGTGGCTTTGCCATTGGGGGCGATATTCACCGCTCCGGTAAAGACCTGGACTTCAGCCAGAGCCAGAATTTTTTTGCCGTTGACGATTTTGCCATTGGGTAGATCAATATTGATGTAGCGACCGTGTACGGTGGGATCACCTGCGGCAGGATCGGTTTTTTGCAGTCGATACCGCGGCTTCATCGCGCGCAATTGTTCCATCAGCTTGACGGCATTCGCATGAAGTTTTGCGATTTCAACTGTGGAAAGCACCGTCGGTTGAGGGGTGGGTGTAGGCGCAGGAGCCGGAGTCACCACAGCCACTTTGGTCGGCTTGGGTTCGGCGGTGGTGTCGGGCGCTGGATTGCGTGGCGGTACCACGGTGGCGGCGGGTGCGGGAGTCGGTCGTTTGACGACTTCGATGGGCTCGGGTTCACCGCGCAGTTTTCGACCCCAGGCGGCGCGGGCTTCGTCGATGTTTCGATCGCGCCGCATTTGTGCAATTAAAAAGTCATCATCCGCTTGCGGAAAAGCTGCTCGCAATTCTTCAAGGGATAGTGCCCGGCGCGAATTGTCAGGAACCGTGGTGGCCGGTTTCGGCTCAGGTGCCGGAATGAGTGTGGGTGCTTTGGCGACCCCTGTCGGAGCCGGAGGTTCATCCGGCTCGGGATTGATCGTTTTTCTTGCCATAGCGGCTTTGAGCCGATGGGCCCATTCCGCTTTGGCTTGGTCGAGTGATGTGTCTTTGTTCATCATCTCGATCAGGAAATCACTGTCAGCATCGGGAATGGCACCCCGATAATCGGCCATGCTTAGATTGCGTTGCGGAGCTTGCGCCGCGGCCGATGGATTCGTGTTGTTTTTCGCGACGTTGACGGGTACGTCTGTTTCACGATTGGTGGCAAGGAGTGCCACAATCAGACCAAAGATGATCACCATCGCGATAACCGCCACCGCCACCATTGCTCCGTTGCCGGACGAACTGCGCGGCGGTGGCAGAGGACGGCGTTGAGCTTGGGAGGCGCGGGCCAGTTGTTCTTCGGGTTCGGTTTGGATCACACCGCTGAGTGCGGCAGATCGATCGAGGAGTCCGGAATCTGAGGCACGACCGCGACCATGCGTGGCGGATGCCGGCCGATCGAACAATCCGCTGAGACCGGCGGTTTCAGTGAAGTCTGAACCTTCCAAGCGGTCGAACAAACCGCTTTCGGATGCGCTGACAGGCCTGGCGCTGCGACGGCGTACTGGTTCGAGTGTTTCGGGTAATACGATGATCGTCTGACAGGATCGACATCGCCAGACACCGCCGAGAGCGGCGTCGTCCAGTCGCATGGTGTGTCCACATTTTGGGCAGTCGTAATCGAACATGATCTCAGACACGATTTATCGCGCCGTTCTCCTCCATGGGCGGATGCCATTATTCCGAGGCTGATTCCGCCATGGCGTTTGCTTCTTCGTCGTCGGCAGCTTTTGCTGCACGGACTTTTTCTTCCAGATCTTCCCAGACCAGATCTTCTTCAGGGGGATCCCAATTGGCCTGTTCCATGCTTTTAATGATGGCTTCCATTGAATCGTCGTGTTCGCCAAAAAGCTGCGTGGTGCCCTGCTCGGTATCACTGTCGATCCACTTCGCGTCGGCCATTTCCTGAAGAATGGTTTGGGGCGTGTCTTCAGGGGCCGGTTGCATGTCTTCCTCAAGCAGGGTCGCAATCTGGACATCGCCGGTCGCCTGTTTGCGTCTGGATTGGCTTGAAGATGTCGAGGAGGCGCTTTTTGTCTCACGGCGTGGCTGCGGCACAGGGCGTGGCCGCTTTGCCGCAGATTGCCGCTGGCGATCATCGTCATCCATGGCACTGGTCAGATCTTGCAGGGCCGAGATGGCCGTATCGCCCTGATGGTGCCGCACGGGGGGCGGCAATTCTGCCGAATCCATATTCGGATCAGCAGCCATGGCCAGCATGCTCAATTCGCTCGGGTTGCTTTCGGATCGCTGAACAGGTCCAGCAGACACGGCTTTGAGTGTCAGGCGCATGGCCGAGGCAAGTTCGGTGTAATTCTGGAATCGTCGTTTCGGATTGGCACGCAGCATCTTGGCCACAAGGCCTGCTGTTTCGTCATGCAGATTGTCACGGTAGCGCAGGATGGAGGGTGCCTTGTATTGGAGCTTCTGCTTGAGGACATCGCGTCCTCGGAATGGCGGTCGTTTGGCCAGCAGATAAAAAAGGCATACCCCAAGACTGTAAATGTCGGAACGCAGATCCGACTCGCGACCGATCAATAGTTCGGGCGCCATGTAATACGGCGTTCCAATGATGCCGCCCTGCTCATCGCGTTCCCCTACGCGTGCGGTGGAGAATTCAATCAGTTTGGGTGTGCCGTCTTCGGCCAGCAGAACATTGCCGGGCTTGATGTTCTTGTGGATGAGACCGACTTTGACCGCAGCTTCAAGGCCGGAGGCAATTTGAATGGTGAGCTTGATGGCCTGCGCTTCATCCATGGGTTGCTTTTGGTTGATCAGTTTTTCAATGGTACCGCTGGTGACCAGTTCTTTGACGATGTAGTCCTGATCATGAAAGCGACCGATGCCATAGATGTAGGCAATGTTCGGATGATTGACCGTGGCCAGTTGGCGACCGCTGTTCAGACAGCGTTCAGCCAGTTCGCGATCATCCGGAGTGCCGCCGCGCAGGATCTTGAGTGCGACTTGGCGATGAAGTTTGTCGTCAAAGGCTTTGAAGATGGTGCCCGAAGATCCCACGCGAATGGCGCGAGCCAGAAGAAAGTGGTCAAAGCGACCCGGGACCGTGAGCTTGGTGCCGCAACCGGGACAGCGCACCTGGCGCATGGGTTTCTGATCAGCGGCTCGCAAGGCAAAGCCACAACCGCCACAACTGAAGTCATTTACGCGTTTGGCACGCAGGTCCATGATTTGAGATCCAGGTCGAAACCGGCAAAAAGACGGGAAGGCGGTCCCCACGCATCCTCAACTCCCCGCGAAATAATAGTAATTGACATAGCTCTAGGTCAACGTCGGCCGGGGAAAGGGGTTATCGGCCACAATCGACAGAATCAGGCGGAATCGGCTCCCGGTGATGCCTGGCGGCGATCCAGATTGCGACGGATGGCGGTTCTCAGGCGGGCCTGCAGTTCGATTTCAACGATCGGCTTGACCAAGTAATCCGCCGCGCCGGCATCCAGGGCGCGGGCAGAGCGACCTTCATGATTATCCGAAGTCAGAAAGACCACGGGGATATCACTGGTTTTGGGATTGGCTTGCAAGGCATCGAAAACCTGGAAGCCATTCATGCGCGGCATGCGCAAGTCGAGCAGAATCACATCCGGCTTTTCGGTTTCGGCCAGGCGCAGGCCATCGAGCGGCTTGGTGGCATGTAACACAAGTGCCCGATCGATCAGATAAAAATCCATGAGGTTGTGAATGCTGGGATCATCGTCGATCACCAGCAAACGCATGCCCTGCTGCAGGTTGATGCCGCTGTCTGATGGTTCGCGCAGGATGGATCGTATGCGGGCTCGCAGGTCATCCGGTGCGAATGGCTTTTTAATGAAATCATGCGCGCCCAGGTCCAGTCCTTTGGCCACGGTGAAGGCATCGGTCTCGGCACTCAAAATCAGAATCGGAATGGCTTTGGTGTCAGGATCGTGCTTGAGTTGTCGGCAGAGCGCCAGTCCATCGCCATCGGTCAGGCAGACATCGAGAAGGATTACACCCGGATTCTTCTCTTTCGCCAACTTAAGACCTTCTGCAGCCACATGCGTGGCGCAGACTTCACCGACCATGTCGTCCAGATGAAAGGCGATCAGCCGGTGCAGTTGAGGATCATCATCGATGACAAGAACAGTCGGTGCATTCATGAAAGTTGCTCCATGCTCAGACCGCCGCCGATACAGGCGGCGCGGAGCAGATCCAGCAGTCGATCGACTTCAGGGCGAATGGATTCAAGCGTGGCATCCTGGCGCAAGGCGTCTTCGATCTGGCCGGCTGCCCTGCCGATTTGCGGATACCCGTAATTGGGGGCGGTGCCGCGCAGGCGATGGGTGATCGCGGAAATGGCTTCCGACTCACGCTTGGATTGATGGGCTTTGAGTTCTTTGGCCACGGTGGAGAGATTTTTCAAATATTCCTCGAGCAATGGCCCGAATCTCGGGTGGTCGGCCATTGTTGAAATGAGTTTCCAGCCATCGGTTCCACTGGTTTGTTTATCCTGATGCCCATCCATCAGATTGGTGATGGCCTGATACAGCGTTTCGGGGTCAATGGGTTTTGCGACATGCGCATCGCAACCTGCGGCCAGGCATCGCTCCTGATCATCGGTCATGGCATAAGCGGTCAGAGCGATAATGGGGATGCGCAGCCCGCGGCGTCGCAAACGCCGGGCGGTTTCAAAACCATCGAGAACCGGCATCTGCATGTCGAGCAGAATGATGTCATAAGGCTGGTGGTCGGCATCGGCGGCAATGACGGCGTCGAGCGCTTCGCGGCCATTTTGGGCCGTAACAAGTGTGGCACCTGAATCAGCGAGGATGAACTGGACGATCTTGAGGTTGTCCGGGTTATCGTCGACCACCAGAATGTGCTGATGGTCAAGAGATCCGGCGTGATCGGCTTGCGCCTTCGGTTTGCGCTTGGATGAGCGTGTCGTCATATTGACCGGCTGCAGATCCGTGGACCGGGCAGGTCCCCCCAGAATACTGAGTGTGAAAGTGGAACCGATGCCCTTTTGGGATGTCACGCGAATATCGCCCTGAAGGAGATTTGCCAGACGCTTGGAGATGTCAAGTCCGAGGCCGGTGCCACCGAAATGTCTGGTTTCGGTTTCATGAACTTGGGTGAATGGTTGGAAAACCTGCTCGAGTTTGTCCGAGGGAATACCGATGCCGGTGTCCTCGACGGCATAGTGAATACGCCACTGATTATCTTCAATGGTTGTGCTGACATGCAGCGTCACATGACCGCGTTCCGTGAACTTGATGGCGTTCGATAACAGGTTGATCAGGATCTGCTTGAGGCGTGTTGGATCGGTATGGATGCGACGCGGCATCTGATCCGGCAGATCAAAATGAAAGGCCAGATTCTTGTTTTCAGCAAATGGCGACATGGTCAGTTCGATTTCGCGCAGTGCATCCATGGGATCGCAAGGCCGTGGCGCAACGGTGAGCTCACCGGCTTCGATCTTGGACAGATCGAGACTGTCGTTGATCAGTGCCAGCAGATGTTCGGCATTGTGCTTGAGGCGTCTCGCCCAATTGGTCGCATCTTCGGTGAGATGGCTTTCTTTCATGAGCATGTCCGTGTAACCCATGACAGCGGTGATGGGTGTTCGAATTTCATGACTCATGTTGGCGAGAAAACGGCTTTTGGCGCGATTGGCTTCTTCAGCATTGCGTTTGGCGCGTTTGAGCGTGCGTTCCACTTCCTTGCGTTGCGTGATATCGCGGGCAAATGCGCACAGATATTCGTCGTCCCCGTGAGCGACATAAGTCGTGGTGATTTCGACTGGAATTTCACGGCTGGTGCGCGTCACATGCGTGGTGTCGAATGTGCTGGACCCCGCCTGCTTGATCATGCGGAAGTGGGCGACCCACTCCGCTTGCGTCATTCCCTTGGTGACATCCATGACGGAGGCAGCCAACAGGGCCTCACGGGTATGGCCGAGCATGGTGCAGGCAGCTTGGTTGACGTAGGTGAATCGGCCATTGGCCTTGATCCAGTAAGCGGGTTCGGAGCTGTGATCCAGAGCGAACTGGGTGAGTCGCAGGCGATCTTCGGCGTTTTTGCGTTCACTGATATCCTGATAAATACCCAGGACGCCGGCAACTTCCCCTTTTCTGTTTTTCATGGGGACTTTGCTGGTCAAAAGTGTGGCGACGGTTTTATCGGGTCGCAATTGCTGTTCTTCCACATCCAGCATGGACTCGCCGCGCAGCATGACTTCACGATCGCAGTAGTTGAAGAATTGTGCTCGCTCGTGTGGCACCACCAGTTCGTTGTCTGTTTTGCCGATGAGCTCGGCCGGATCTTCCACGCCGATGTCTTTGGCGAAATTGGCATTGGCGCCCTGATAGACCATGTCTCGGTCTTTCCAAAACACGCGTACCGGAATGTTTTCAATCACGTCGCGCAGCAGTTCACGCTGTCGGATCAATTCCTCTTCATGTTCCTTGCGATCAGTGATATCGGTGAAGATGCCGAGAATGCCGACGATGTCGCCTTTGTCATCCCGCAGCGGCACCTTGCTGGTCAAAATGGTGGAGATTGAACCGTCGGCATTGGTGTGTGATTCTTCGATATCCAATAACGGTTGGCCCGAGTCGATGATTTTCTGATCGCAGTCGCGGTAGAAATCGGCCTGTGCTTTGGTGCCGGGCAGGTCGTAGTCGGTTTTGCCCACGAGTTCGAAGGGCTCCATGCCCACGAGGCGTGCGAAATTCTCATTGCAGCCCTTGAAAATGAAGTTGGCGATCTTTCCAAAATACGTTGTTGGGCACGTGTGCGATCACGTGCTCAAGCAGTTCGGCCTGATCCTTGTGTAGCCGTTCGGCGCGACGCAGGTCGGTGATGTCGGTGGCCACGCCGAGGACCGCGTTTTGACCATGCTCTGTTAGAAACGGAATTATTAAGACATGCTCGACCAGAATATCACCGTTGGGAAGAGTCAATTCTTCCTGGTGAATCAACATGGGTCGCTGTGTGGCGATCACCTGAAGATCATCTGCGAGATAAGCCTGTGCCTGCTCTCTCTGTTCCGTCGGACAGATTTCCAGTTCCTTTCGGCCGATCATTTCGTCCACGTTGAGGTGATAGGCATCTGCAGCGGCCTGATTGGCGAGGAGGAATCGACCTTCGGCATCTTTGGCGAAGATCATGTGCGGTACCAGATCAATGATCTGTCGCAAGCGATTTTCACTTTCCTGAATCTTGGCTTCTGCTTTTTTGCGATCACTGATGTCGGCGACCAGGGCCACAAAGTGGTCGACGGTTTCGTCTTCTTTGCGAATGCATTGCACGTCGATCTTGGCATTGATCACGGCACCGTCTTTTCGAATGAATCGTTTTTCCAGGGAGTAGCCGTCGATTTCACCTGCCAGAACGCGATTGAACGTGTTGACGTCTTTTTCCAGATCTTCGGGATGCGTGAGCTGAGCCCAGGTCATGCGCGTCAATTCGTTGCGTGAATAACCGAAGAAGTCGCAGAGCTTGTCATTGACTTCAATCCAGCCTTTTTCGGGTGAAGTGATGGCCATGCCGATCAGATCGAGATCGAAAAAGCTTTGGAGCAGATTCACTGTTTTGTGACGTGCTTCATCGGCAAGGCGCTGCGCCGTTTCGTCGATGGCGATCCCGAGAACGGCAGGCATGGAACTCATCCCTGTGCGGATGGGGATTTTGATGGTGCGGGCCAGGATCACATGTCCGTCGGGCATGACATAGCGTGCGTCGAGGATCACACGCGGCCGATCGGTTTCGATGACTTCGAGATCCTGCGCTAGAAATTGACGCACCTGCATTTTGTCGGGATAGATCGTGACGTTGTTGGAACCGACGATCTGTTCCTTGGTCATACCATAGGCGTCGGCCATGGCTTGGTTGACCATCAGGAAACGTCCGTGGTGATCCTTGAAGAAGATCAGCGCGGGCACCATGTCGATGGTGTCTTGAAGCCATTGTTGTGTGTTGTCTGTCGGAGTAGGTCCGGTGGCGTGACGGGTCGGTGTGGTGTCGCGCATGAACAGAATGATGGCGGTGATCCAGATGGCCAGCAGCGCCAAGGCGCGCTTGGGAATATCCAGCCAGAGTGCGTCTGTTGAAAAAGCCACGGCCCACGCTCAGAATCAAAATCGAAGCCACCACCGCTGTGCTCAGTGTCCACCGGGTGGATCACCCAGGGGCAGTCCGATCATCAACAGCAGCATATAGATCACACCACCTGCGACACCGCCGGGGACCAGCCAGTCAAAGGCCAGGCCGCACAGGCCGACCATGGCGGCAGCGATCAGAATGATCCACAGCTCAGGCCGTGATCTCATCGACATGGGATGGACTGCCCCTCAGACATACGAATCCCCGAACCTGACACCCGACGACACTTCGTCGGACGTTTGCGAACAGATCATTATTTGTAAGCCATGTGATACCAGCAGGCTGGGGTTTACCCTAGAGGGTGTTCTGGACTTTCGCTCTTGCTGCAGCGGTTTTTTCAGGATTCTTCCTGGGTCGTGGGTACTCAGCGGCCAAGAAGGCCGCCTCCGCCCCCCAACTCGGCGGCAGAATTCTGAAAAACCGCGCTTCGCTGCGGCTCAAGTTCATAACACCCTCTAAGGACGTTATAGAGATGGTTCATGGTCCTGTTGATTCAAAATACGTGCGCATGCGTCGAATGCGTTCCAGATCGATCCCGGCCGGTTGTTTCTGCAGGATCCAGTCCAGATCGGCCAAGGCACCGGTTTGGCGTCCGGTTTCATAACGGATCATGGCCCGCATGCCGCGATGGGCGGCCTGATCGGGTTCGAGGATGCAAAGTGTTTCGAGGTAACGCAGCATGGCTTGCGTATCTTCTTCATGCCGGGCGCTGTTGAGAAGATTCTGAAGGATACGTACGGCGATTTGCCTTGCAGAGTTCGTTTCCAGGTGTTCATCGCGGAGCCCTTCGCCTGTGGCGCGTCGTACGCGGCGATCGGCTTCATCCCGGTCCATGGGTGTGGCTTTGTCGAAGACATCCAACAGGGTTTGCTGATCCCCGAGTCGGTGCCGGACCACAAAATGACCCGGAAGGCCGACGCCTTCAAACGTCAGATCCAGACGACGTCCTAGTTCCATATATAAAACGCAAAGCGTGATCGGTAACCCTTCGCGTTCATCCATCACGCGGTTGAGATGGCTGTTGGCCCGATGTTCATATTCCGTCCGGCTGCCGTGGTACCCATGATCCACAAACAGGTAGTGGTTCAATGCGGCATGACGCGCAGGCGCGTCGGCATCAGGGGTTAGGCCAGCACGGATCTGAGTCGCCATTTGATTCAGGC
>CALOAZ010000004.1:0-18316 GCA_942491355.1 uncultured Phycisphaeraceae bacterium | reverse complement strand
ATTCAGCAAAATGCACAATGCCGGCCATATCCGTTTCGGAAAAGGCCACGCGGCGTCGAAGTGTGAAAGCATGCGGCATCTAAGGTGTCCGTGTCATGGCGTGTGCGGCGGCTTCTTCATACACGCGCAGGGCGCCGGCCGCCATGGCTTCGACGGTAAAGCGTTCGAGAACGGCGGCGCGACCGGCTTCACCCATGCGTCGGGCATCGTCTTCGCGCAGCAGCAATACTTCGGCAGCATCGGCAAGGATGGATGGATCGGTGTTGTCGGCCAGGACGCCTGCGCCGGTGGATTCGATCAATTCGGGGAATGCGCCGGTGCGCGGCTGAATCACCGGTGTGCCTGCAGCCCAGGCTTCGATGAGATAAATGCCGAAGGATTCACCGTAAAGTGTGGGGACGGTGAGTGCTGAAAGTGATGCCAGAAAAGATTGCTTCTGGGCATGGTCCGGATTGGGATGCCAGGAGATTTGCGACGTCAATCCTGCAGCCTCAAGTTTTGCTTTTTGAATTTGCACAAACGGTTCGTCGGCAGGTGTCATGGATCCGCCTGCTTTAAAACGCAGGTCGGTGATGGTGTCGCGCCGTTTGAGTTCGATGAACGTGTCGACGGCGACGCCGAGTCCTTTGCCGTGGCAAAGGCGCGCAAAAAAGCCAAGCGTGGGCGGCGTGGGGGTGTTGTCTGCGGGTGCATAGCCGGTGACATCGATGCCGTTGGGCACCACATGCACGCGGTCGGGATTCAGCTTCGCGCGATCGATCATCTGTCTACCGTAATAGTTGCTGACGGCGACAAAGGCGTCGACATGACGCGATTTCTCGTGCAGCAGTTCCCAGGCTTGTGAGCGATAGGGTTCGATGAGTGAATCGATAAAAGCATCTTCGCCCATTAGCGTGCAGACCACGGCGGTGTTCAAGCGGCGTTTGATTTCGTGTGCCAGGCCGATGAGCAATGCGTTCGACAGTACCACCACGTCCGGATGCTGCTGCTGGGCCAGAAAGTCGATCAGGCGGTCGAGTTCCTTGCGCTGATGGCCCTGTTCGCCTTTAAGCATTGAGACCGTCAATTCACCCAGATCGCGGGCGGTGGTCATGCCGGATTTGTCGGCGGCTTTGCGCAGCAATCCCGGCGCATCGAAGACGGCATCCAGCCAGCGCGGCGTGAAGCGGAACAGCGAAGACTTGTGTTGCAGATAAACATTGATGCCGCCGAAAAAGATGGGGGTATCACCGGCCGCGTTGTCTTCATCGACCACCATCGGAAGATACAGCGGCACCATCAGCACATCGTGGCCCTGTCGGCGCAGCGCGTGCACCATGGCATTGTCGCGCAGGCAGTTGCCGCAGTGAAAATTACCGGTGCCGGGTGTGAGCTGGACGATGTGCATGGTAATCGCAGGCGATTAAGCCCGATGCTCCTGCGTGGTCAGCGGATCACCATGAGGCAGCGCTTCGGGAATGCGTGCGAATTCCGCCACGGCTTCAAACATCGGGTCAAAATCCTTGAACAAGTGCCCGATCAGACAGTCGGTCAGATCGCCGCGGTATTCCGGATGTTTCTTGAGGAAGTCGCCGAAGCTGAAGCCTCTGTCGTAAAACGCATAGACCAGTCGGCGCATCGCTTCGAGGCCGGCTTTCAGGTCGCGACCGTATTTGGAGAATTGAAAAGCCGAGACATCATGCGACTCAATGGCATGATTGATCGCATCGGCCGCCATCACGCCGCTCTGCAGCGCAAGAAATACGCCCGATGAAAACACCGGATCAAGAAATGCAAAAGCATCGCCCACCAGCACCAAGCCGTCTTCGGCGCAGTGGCGTGAGCGATAAGAATAATCGCCGGTGACTTTGGCGGGTTGTTTTTGCGTGGCTTGCGTCAGATGGCTTTGGATCCACGGCTGAATGCCGATTTCTCTTTGGAGAATGGCATCCGGGCTGCCCTTGCCTTCGCGGTAGAGGTAATCGCGTTCGGCCACGATTCCGACGCTGACGGTATTGTTCGGCAGCGGGATGTACCAGAACCAGCCTTTGTCGGGCACGTAAGCCACGGTCGTAGCGCCTTCGTTGATGCCGGGATCACGCTGTCCGTTTTCAAAATACGACCAGATGGCGATCTTCTTGAGTTCCGGATCATCCACGCGCCAGGTATTGCGCTGCAGCGTGAACAAGTCGCGACCGCTGGCATCCACCGTCACGTGAGCGTGGAGGGTGCCGGGGCCGTCCGGTCCGTCGATGGCCACGCCGATGACTTTGCCGGAGGCATCGCGCAAAAGCGATTTGGCCGAAGTGCCCATGCGGATTTCGGCGCCGCGATCGAGCGCATTGTCGAGCAGCCGCTTGATCGAAGGCCGTGCGTTCGACCTGCCATGTGCGGGCGCAATCGTGATCGGTGTGCTTATGAAAATAAAATGGCACCGAGGCCTTGCCGTCGAGCGTGACGAACTGCACCGAATGTTTTTTGACGGTATAGGCGGCGGCATCGAGTTTTTCGATCATGCCCAGGCGCTTCAGCGGAAACCAGCAATAGGGGATCAATGACTCGCCGACTTTGTATCGCGGAAATGGATCACGTTCGAGGATCACCACACGCCGGCCCTTTTCAGCCAAAATCGTGGCGGTGGCGCAACCGGCGGGACCGGCTCCGATCACCACGGCGTCGTATTCATCAGATGGCTTGCTCGGGTGAATCATGCCGTTCTAATTCTTAGCCTTCAAGGGTGGCAGAATTTCGACCACTTCAGCCAGCGGCTCACCGGCGGGATTACGGATGACGTTGTGCCTGCCGTAAAGCGTGAGATTATCTTTCAAGCCGAAAGCGGTCTTGGTAACCGGATCACTGGTGATTTTGAAATACCCCGAAGGACTTGAGCGATGGGGCACATCGTGTTCAGCCAGAATGGTGCCCAGCGGCTTGCGACATTTTAGGATTTCGGATCGCGCTGCCTCATCAAATCGCTCCACGAAAATCCGGATGGCGCCGAATTCGACGGCTTCTTTTTCGGGACCGGCTTCGAGCACCACCTGGCGCAGCATGGCGCCGTCGTCCAGGCGTACGGACAATGGCTGGATGCCGATCGTCTGTCCAAAATAGGCTTCAAGCGTCGGTGTCATATCGCTTTCGTGGACGAGCAATTGCCGATAGGGCTGCGGCATTTTCTCGCCGTCAATCTTGGTGACATCAGGTTCAGCTTGGCCGGCCGATCGGTAAAAGCGATCGAGCGGATGCATCAGATGGGCGATGGTTTCAGAAAGCGGTGTCATCTTTCTTCCCTCGTCGATCAGGTGTATCGGGCGCTGAGATGTTCGGGTAGGAAAATTCATGCAGCATGCCGTCGACCTGGAGCAAAGCATCGCGGTCCAGCGTGATGTCATCGCCGTCGAGGGTCAAAAATCCGGCATCGCGGTAATGGTTCAGTGTTCCGGCATAGCGATCAATTGGATCGATGCCGAACTTTGTCTTGAAGTAGGCGGTATTCAGGTGGCCCAGTTTGATTTGAAGAATGAATTCGCGAATGAATTCTTCTTCGTCGGTGATCGGCATGGCGCGATGAATGGGCGACTGATCTGATTCGATGGTGTCGCAGTAGGCTTCGATATGTTTCTGGTTCTGATAATGCACGCGGTTCATGTGGCCGAAGCTCGCCACGCCCAGCGCCAGCATGTCGGCGCCATGCCATAGCATGTCGCGATAGACAAATTTGGTTTGTTCCGGATTTTTGACCGCGGTGTAGGCGCTGGAGATGGCATAGCCTGCGGCTTCGAGTTCGTCGAAGGCGTGTTTGACCCAGCGGCGTTTGGTATTCCAGTCGGCGACGGGCGCGACCAGTTTGCCCGACTCTTTCATGGTTTTGTAGATGCCGGTGTTGAACGGGATTTCCATCTGGTAGATCGTCACGCAGTCGGGGTCGAGATCGATGGTCTGTCGGATGTTGTTCAGCCAGTTTTCATCGGTTTCTTCGAGCATGCCGGCAATGAGATCGATGTTGATCTGCGGAAAGCCCGCTTCCTTCGCCCAGGCATAAGCGGCGAAGACCTGTTTGGAGAGATGAGCCCGGCCGTTGATTTCCAGAATGTGATCCGAAAAGTTTTCGATGCCGAAGCTCAGGCGCGTCACGCCCAGTTCGCGGATGGCATGCACCTTTTTCTCATTCAATGTGCCTGGTTCGCATTCGAAGGCGACTTCTTCGACGGCATCCCACGGCAGGGCATGCTTCAAGCCGTCGGTCAGATATTTCAACTGATCGGCTGAGAGATAAGACGGTGTGCCACCGCCGAAGTAAACGAACTTCAGATCGCGCCCGCCGATACAGGCGCGAACCGCCTGAGTTTTCGCTTCGGCAATCACGCAATCCAGATAGCGTTTGATTGCCGAAGCGTTCTTGTCGGTATAGACCTTGAAGTAGCAGAAGTGGCAGCGCTTTCTGCAAAACGGAATATGCACATATAGGCCGAGCGGATTGCCTTCGGCCGGCGGCTGATCAAAGGCGGTTTGAGCCGATTCAACCTGATCTTCGGTCCAGAAGGAAAAGGGTGGATAGTTCGAGACGAAGTAATTGCCTACTTTGGTCTCTTTGTCGGCGGGGATGGGCAGATCGCGAACAGTGGTGGTTGCGAGGGTCATGGGGCCGTCGCCTCCTTCGTGGCGGGTTGATGGGCGGCGGGTCCGAAACAATGCACAGAACCATCTTCTGATCCGATGACCACGCGATTGTCGGCAACGGCAGGCGATGCACTGAGTCGGCCACCGATTTCATAGGACCATCGTTCTGTGCCGTCGCTCAGTCTGACGATGTACAGACGACCATCGTAGGATCCGAAGATCACTTCATCGCCGACCACGACGGCAGAGCTGTCGACTTTGGCGCGCGTGGGGAACACCCATTTCGCCTTGCCGGTCTGTCGATCAATCGCATGCAATTGTTTGTCACGTCCGCCGATGAGGATCAGCGTGTCGGTGACGGCCGGTGAGGCGTAATACTCGACGGGCTTATCTTTGTATCGCCAGACCGGTTTGGTTTGATCGAGATCGACCCGAAGCACTTCGCTGCCGAAGCTGCCGGCAAAGACCGATTGGCCGTCGATGGCTGCGGCGCAGGCGATGATGGAGCCGATTTCAATCAGTTTTGCTGCAGTCCCTTTGGCGAGATCGATGACGTGCAGATTGCCGTCGCAACCACCGAGAACGGCGATCCCATTGTGAATGGCCGGTGCGCCATTGATGGGTTGGGCGGTTTCATACTTCCAGACGTTTTTGCCTGTCGCGGCATCCACGGCATGCAGATAACCGTCATGGCTTGCAACGAGCGCGAGCGTTTGCGCTGGATTTTCGGGATTCTGCGTGACAGCCACGGCGGCGGTAATCTGGTCGTCGGTTTCGTAGCGCCAGACTTGTGTGCCATCGGTGGCGCGCACGGCGAAGGCAATGCCTGCTGTATTGCCGAACAGAATCAGATCACCATGAATGACCGGCGGGGCATCGATTGGATCTTCGGCGAGGAAAGTCCATACGGCCTTGCCGGTTTGCAAATCAATCGCATGCAGTTTGCCATCGCCTGAACCGATGAACGTGCGCCCTGCGGCGATGACCGGTGAGGATTTTACGGCGCGCTCGGTTTTGTATGACCATTTCAGTTCAAGGGCTTCGGGAAGATGGCCTGAAGTCACCACGCCGCGATTGGCGACATCGCCGCGACTCATCGGCCAATCGGTCGGCATGGCAGGGGGGGCAGTGGTCGCAGGTGCTGATCCGGCCGGTGTTTCGGGAGCGGGGCCGGGCGGCGCGACCGCTGCGAGAATGCCTCCGATGATGAGGCCTCCGAAAAAGACGAGCGCAGCGAGTCCGATGGATTTAGCCATGATCAGGCCGAATTATAGCCATTAATACCTGTACGTACATTTCGGGGCCGGTTTTGTCGGATTCTATCGATTCAACGCCTTCATAATGTACGATAACATCATGTAAAACAATATGTTACATTTATTTATGGGTTGAATTCGGATCAAAAGTCTCTATGGATCGGAGATGGGCGATGAAGCGATTCTTCGGCAGCTGGATCGGCGTGTGGATCTGCCTGGGCGTGGGAGCGGCATCCGCTCAGGGCATTCCCGAGCGGGTGGACCGTCTCGTCGAGCCGCTGATCAGCGGTCATGTTCTGGTGGGCGCGGTGGTGGGTGTGCTGCGCGAGGATCAGCGCCATGTCATTGGGTACGGCGAAACAGCGATCGGTTCCGGTCAGAAGCCTGATGGCCGGACGCTTTATGAAATCGGTTCGATCACCAAGACCTTTACGGCGGCACTGCTTGCCGATGAAATCCTGCGCGGCACGATGGGATTGCAGGATCCGGTTCAAAAACACGTGCCGGCCTCCATTCATATTCCGACCTTCGGGGCACAAATCATCACGCTCGAACATCTGGCGACGCACACGTCAGGTTTGCCGCGCATGCCGGACAATTTTGCGCCCGCCGATCCGATGAATCCATATGCGGATTACACATTGAAACAGATGGGTGATTTTCTGACGGCGCATCAATTACGCCGAGCGCCAGGCACGTATGAGTATTCGAATCTGGGAATGGGTTTGCTTGGCCATGTGGTGTCGTGGAACACGAAACAATCATACGAACAGCTTTTGAAGGATCGCATCGCCGCGCCCCTCAAAATGAAAGACACAGGCATTGCGCTTGATGAGGCCATGCAAAAGCGGATGGCAGCGCCTTATGCTCGTTCTTTGAAGCCCCATGCACTGTGGGATCTGAATGTGCTCGCAGGAGCCGGTGCCATTCGATCCACCGTGGATGACATGCTTTTGTATGCAGCGGCTCAGTATGCACCGGACGACACGCCATGCCACCGGGCATTGCGCTTGACGCATGCTGTGCGCCATCGCACCGACGATGGATTGGGCATCGGTCTGGCATGGATCCATGCCCGGGATGGTGTCACGATGCTGCACAACGGTCAGACCGGCGGATATGCCTCATTTCTGGCAGTCATTCCGAAGCTTCGCATGGCGGTGGTGGTGTTGTCGAACACGTCGACCGAGCAGGTTTCGGTCTTGGGTGAAAAACTGATTCAGGCGGTGGTGGGGCAGAATCCGGAGCCGCAGGTGGCGCGTCAGGCCGTTGACGTGGCACCGGAGATTTTAGCGTCTTATGCAGGCGCTTATGCGATCGTGCCGACGTTTGTGCTGACGGTCACGCACGAGGGTGATGCGCTGATGGTGCAGGCCACCGGCCAGCCGAAACTGCGTGTGTTTGCCGAATCAGAAACCAAATTCTTCTACCGTGAAGTGAATGCGCAGATCACATTCGTGCGCGATGATGCGGGGCGTGTCACGCAATTGATTCTGCATCAGGATGGTCGGGACATGCCGGCGAAGCGCACGCCGAAGTGATCTGTGCGTCGGTTCAGAGTTTGGCGATGTAGATGGTGTTCACGTCTTCTTCGTCGAGGACGGGATTGTAAAACGTGACGGCTTGAGCGCGTGTTTTCGGAAACACGCGGCGCAGCAGATTCACCGCTTCGTCTTCCGGCGGATCAGCCGACCAGAGAGCGAATACGCCGTGGGGTTGAAGGCGCGCTGCCACACGGTAAAGCCCTTCGGGTGCGTAAAAAGCGGCGTGGCTCGGGTGCAGCAGGCTGGTGGGGGAGTGATCGATGTCGACCAGAATCGCATGAAACTTGCGATCGTTCTGGTCCGGATCGTAATTGCGACGGGCATCCATCGAAATGGCGAAAAAATCGCCGTGTACAAAACGGCATCGTGGATCGGCCGTGAGTTCGGCGCCCACCGGGACCAAAGCCCGTTCATGCCATCCGATGACCGCCTCGAGGTATTCCACCACGAGCAGAGATTTCACACGCGGATCACGCAGCGTTGCTTGCGCCGTGCAGCCCAGACCGAGGCCGCCTACCACGACATCGAGTTCAGGTGCATCGAGTTCGGCCAGTCCGAGATCGGCGAGCGCGATTTCTGAATCGTTGACGAGGCTCGACATCAAAAACTCATCGTTGAGTTTCACTTCGTAGATTTCACGGTGGTCGAGCGAGATGACATGGCGGCGGCGCAGCATGATTTCACCCAGAGGGGTGCGCTGAAAATCCAGCTCTTCGAGTGGGTGTTCGCGATAGTTCACGCCGGCGCTCCGTCACGGGAAGCTGCGAAGTGTACACGATGCCCAAATCGTCGGTTCACCCGGTAACGGGATCGCAGCGAATCTGCCCCGTGTCGGGATCGAGCATGTAGCGGCCACCCGGTGCTTTTTCGCGAATGATCAATCGGGCCGGGCCGATGCGAATATCCACACCGGGATAAGCCCATTGTCTGATGACGACAGTGGCCGGTTCGTCCAGTGGTTTGGCATGTCGACTGAGCACGCGCTCGCGTTCTTCGATGAGTGCGATGCGCTTTTTGCATTCGGCTTGCCACGCTTTAAGCAGGGATTGAATGCGCTCATCGGCAGGGGCAGGTTTGCTGCCGGTGGCATATTCCAGAAAAGCGGTGCCGCCATTGAGGGCGATGTCGGCCAGACGGGCATCGATGGGTTGCAACTGGCGCTGGGTTTGTTCGATGGCTTTGAAATCCACGCCCACGCGGATTTCCGTATCAACGTTCATTTCGGAACCGGCAACGCGCACTTCCACGCACTGGCCGGCAATGGTTTGCCCGCCCATCAGCACGCCCTTGCCGTCGTGAATGACGATCGAATGTTGAGCGGCGAGTTGGCATTGCACGGCGCTGTCCCGGATGAAGATGGATTCGCCGGCATGAAGATTGGCATGTTGCGCATAGGCGGCATGAATCGAACCGCGCGCCGACACTGCGCCCATGCGTCGGTGGATGATGCCGCGTTTTACTTCGATGGACTGTGCGGATTCCACCACGGCATCTTCGATGGACTCGCCCACCTGGATGGTCCCCTGGCTTTTAGCCGAAAACGTGGAGCGCACCGTCCCACGAATCTGAATGGGAAACGCGCAATCCAGATTCCCCGTGGAGAAATCGACATCCCCCGGAATATCCAATCGGTCCGTGACCCAAAAACGTTCATTGCGGCGCAGCACCATGCCATTGAGTGTGGCGGTGATGCGTGTGCCATCCGCTGAGACGCTCAGGTTTTCACCGATCGAGATGCGGCAGGGATTGCCGGGTTGAGCCGCAATGGGTTGGCCGGTCACGGTCGAGCCCGGCGTGCCGGTTCCGGCGGGCGTTTTCATCGCCACCAGATCATGGGCTTTGACCGAGGTCATGGTTTGCTGCTGGCGATAATCAATCCGCCCGTCTTCGCGCGAAAGTCCCACTTCGGTCATGGAAGGCAATACGAATCGGATCACTTCATCTTCGCCGCGAATGGGCAATGAACTGCGGGCAATGGTGATCTGTTCTGGAGCGTCTTCGGACTTCGAAACCGCCTGGACAAAAAGCGTGTGAGCCTGATCGATCGTGCCGTACAGCACGCCTGATGAGAGGAGCATCCGCTGGAAGATTTCGGCATTTGGAATCAACGCCTGTCGTTCGATCGGATGGATGCGAACAACGGCGCTCATTTGATCTTCAGCGATGTGTACAAGGGGATCCACCAAAACGCGCAAGCCCTCAATTTTTGCATAGCCGGCACATTGTGCTCGCCAGGTTCGGTCTTCGTCGTGTTCGGTCACATGGGCATCGTGGGCCATGTTTTCGAGAGATCGCTTGAGGGGTTCGATTTCACGGCCGGTCACCGTCAGCCCTGTGACAGCCGGAGTACCGCCTTCGAATTGAATCAACGGCGTACCGGCTTCGACAAGCGTTTCGCCGCGAATCAAAGGCTTGTGTGTGGCCGCAGTGGCGGCCACCAGAGCGCGTCCGGAAGCCACCGTTGTTCGGAAAGAGGCGTTTTTGCTCTCTATGGCTTCAAGGAGTTTTGCGACGGCTTCTTCGTCGATGCCCGACTGCACGCCGGCGCTTGTGAGTTCTTTCAAAACCATGTCACGCGTGACATCGGTTTGCTTGAGACCGGTCGGCGCAATGGACACATACGCCTTCATCTGGTCATGGGCGATGTTGATGGTCAGGATGGGATCGCGTGACGTCAGTGTTGCAATTCCCGGATCAGGTGAACGCGTGGATCACCCAATGTGAATCAGTCGATAGTGGGTGTCGCGCAGGGCCTGAATAACCTGATCGGTGTCCATCCCCTTCATTCGAATCACCAGCAAGTTGGCGGCGCTGCGGTAGCCATACAAGGTGGAGATGCTGGTGAGCGTGACATCGTGCTGGGCGCAGAGCGTCAAAACATCATTGAACCGCTCCTCGCCATCCTTGAGTTCGATCGTGATGCGTGTGCCGCCCTGGTGAGCGCCCATGATGCGGACGAGGGCCTTAAAAATATCACTTTCGGTGATCAGGCCCACAAGTTTATCGTCATGGACGACAGGAAGGCAGCCGATGTTGTTCTGCACCATCAGCGAAGCCGCCATTTCCAGAACGTCATGCGGGGCTGCCGTCAGAGGCGATCGCGTCATGATGTCGGCCACCGATCGTGCCCCGGTAAAGCACCCATCGGCTGAAAGTGTTTTCTGTAAATCGGAAAGAGCAAAGATTCCCACAAGTCTGTCGCCTTCGGTCACAGGCATGCGCCGGAACCCTTTGCTTTGGATCAATTGGTAGGCATCGCGCACACTGAGCTCGGGTGATACCGAAATGGGGTTGCGCGTCATCCACATATCGACAAACATGATCGCGCTCCTGCCGGTGAGTCACCGATACATGATAGCGATGCGTTCGAGATGTGTTTGAAAAACACGTGGGATTTAGCGGGGCGTGATCCAGAGGTAGGTCGGCGATTCATTGATATCGAAGGTGATGCCTTCGTCGGTGGTCTTCCAGGAAATATTTTCGATCGCGTCGGGTTTTAAAGGCATGCGTTCGGCTTTATCAATGCGCCCTGAAGGCGTTTTCAAGGTCACGCTTCGTGATCGATCACTGCCGGTGGGAGACCAGGCGACCCAGATCTGTCGTTCCGGCTCGGTGGCGTGCGTGAAGGCGTACACGTAAAGGTCTTCATCGCGCTGCTCGATGACTTTGGCGAAACGATATTCGCTCAGCGTGGTCTGCATATGAGCCGTCGCCCAATAAGAAGGCTTGGGCTTGAAATGCCGTGTGAGACCGGCGGCGGCATGCAGCTTGGGCTCGTCGTTGTCATTGAAGAAGTACAGATAGGCGCGGTCGACGGCCATGGCGGAAAAGACCAAGAAGGATCGCACGATGTATTGGGCTTGTTGCGTATCAGTCACGCCCTCCCACTTGCTGAATGTGCCGGTTTTTTCCTGGGGCTTGGTGGTCGAATCCCAGCCGAATTCAGTGATCCAGATCTGTTTGTCGGCGGCATGCTGGTCGCGCCATCGGACGATGTCGGTCACGCGCGTGAGATAGTCGATGTTCTTCTTGGATTCGGGATGGCCGCGTCGCCAGGTGGGCCAGTTGTCGATCTGCGCATAGGTATGCACGTTGATGGCTTCGTAAAGAGGTTCAAGACCCTTGACGCAATCCAGGCTTTTGAAATAGCGGCCACTCGGGCCCGCGTTTGCGGCACAAGTCACGATGGCCAGTTTCGGATCGCCGGCGCGCACGCCCTTGGCCATGGCTTCGAACAGTTTGCGATACGTGGCGTCATCGTATTCACCCGGTTCATTGCCGATTTCAATGGCGTCGACCAGTTTGCGCTCACCGCTTGGGCCGAAAGCCTCAGCGAAGGCTTTGCCGTAAGCGAAGGCGTCGCGCTCGATGTCTTTCCAGGCCTCAGCTTTGAGGTTGTCGAACATCAGGCAGGCGTTGATGTCGAAGCCTTCAGTGCGCCACGCACCGTAAACTTGCGACCAGTCCACGCGATTGGCGGCTTCAGGGAAAGGAGGCTTCGAGGCGGTGTCGTCGCCAAGATCCCACTGGATCGGATGGTAGTCACGCACCAGTCGAATGGCCGGGCGATAGAGCTTGGGTTTGAACTGAACCGTATGGCCGCAGACCCCCATGAAATCCTTCATGAGTGGTTTTTCGGCGGCGGCCAGAGAAGACACGATGAGGCACAGGAGGCACAGAAACAACGGTAGTGTGATGTGTGTTCTGATCATTGTCTAGAAGATACCGGAATCCGAAAGGAATCTGGACACGCATCGGCTCAGAATGGCAAAGTGTTTTTCGGAATCAGGCCGCAGGCACGGCGTCGTAGACCGATTCGTAGAGCGATGTGAAATCTTCTGAGCCAATGGTGCGCGGGTTGAACGTGGCGGTCCACTGGCCGGCGGCTTCGGGCTGCCAGTGTGGTAATGGAATCGCGCGGCACACCGAGTTCGGCCAGGCGGCGCGGAAGGCCGGCGGCTTCCATCAGGCGATCCACAATGGCAAGCAAAGCTTCGACCGCATCATATTCGCCGTGTTCATGTGTGATCAGTCGTGCTTCGATGGCTAGCGCCTTGTAAAGCGCTCGAACGGTCGGGTCTTCGGCGTTGTACCGGATCACCGCCGGGAGCATCATGCCGACAGCTTGGCCGTGAATGATGTTGTGGTGGGCCGTCAGCGGGTTGGCTGCCGAGTGGGCCGCACCGAGCATGGAGTTTTCGATCGCCATGCCTGCGTAGGCCGCGGCAAGTTGCATGCGTCCTCGGGCTTCGAGGTCATTCGGAGCGGTAAGGACACGTTGGAAGTTTTCGACCGTCAGTGCAAAACTCTGTCGCGCGAACATCAGTGAAAGCGGATTGCGCGCCTTGGTCACGGCGGCTTCGACGGCATGGGTGAGTGTGTCGATGCCGGTGTTGGCGGTTACGGATCGCGGCTGCGTGAGTGTGAGTGTCGGATCAAGGACTGCGACGCGCGCTGCGGCTTTGGGATCGCCGCAGGCCATCTTGGCATGGGTGTCTGCGTCGGCAATCAGTGCAAAACTTTGACATTCACTGCCGGTTCCTGCCGTGGTCGGTACGGCGATCAGCGGCAGCATGGGTTTGGTGGCTTTGCCTTTGCCCCAGTAGTCGGCCATCTTGCCGCCGTTGGTCAGCAAAAAATTGCAGCCCTTGGCGGTGTCGAGCGAACTGCCGCCGCCGAGGCCGACGATGGTATCGATCTTCGCGGCTTGTGCGACTTTCAGGCAGGCATCGACATCGGCGGTGGTAGGATTTTCATGGACCGCATCAAAAACCGTCACGCGAATTCCGGCCGACTCAAGTGCGTGCTGGCCTCTTGCGGTATGGCCTGCAGCGACAATACCCGGATCGGTCACGATCAGGGCATGTTGCGCCGACCATGCCGAAGCCAGGACGCCGAGCTGCTCGACGGTGTCAGGGCCGAACAGCAGTCGCGTGCTGGGCTGGTAATCGAATGGCGATGTCGGTTCGATCATCAGGAAACCATCTTAGGCAGGTTCAGGCATGCGCCGCAGCCGGAGCGTACTGAATCGCGCGACGATGATAGAGGAATTCGAAGAGGTTGCCTTCGTGGGGTTGATTCCATTCCACGTGCGCGGTGGGCAGACGACCGAGATTCAGGCGCTGAATCAGCGGCGATTCCATCAGCGTGTTGATGAAGTCAGGGTCTTCAGTGATCGCAGCCACCACCAGAGACTGGCCGATTTTATCAATCACCTGATCCTGAGGGCACTCGACCACTGAAGCGTAGGGGAACATGAATTCCCGATTGGCCATGGCATGGTCGAAGCCGGTGTCGACACGAATCAGCGTGGGGCGCAGGTAGGTCGATCCTTGAAATTCGATTTTGCGCGGTGTGCCGCCGCGCAGACGCGCGGTCACATCTTCGCAGCCGCCCTTGCTCAAGCCGTCATCGATCTGCACATCCATCCATTCAGCCATCTTCGGATTGGCAAAGCCTGAGAGTTTGGCCTGCGGGTCGTCATAGGCCTTGGGTTCGATCGCGGCCAGTTTTTCGGCGACAGCTTCGGCAATCTCTTTGCCGTAGCGCGGCACCACCACGCACGAGGCATTGATGCACGAACGACCGCTGTTGGCGGCGATGGAGGTCGCAATGATGTCGATCAGTTCAGGCCAGTGTTCGATCTGGTCTTCGCCGATGATGACTTTCGACCAGCCGGGGCCGTGGACCGACACAGCGGGATTGCTCGCGTAGCGATCGACGGTGTCCTGACCACCGAAGATCAGTGCCCGGCCGCACACGTCCATCACGGCCGATGAACCTTCGTGATCGGTGGGATAAAAACCGAAGGCTTCAGCGGGGACGCCGGCTGCCACAAACGCGGCGATGCAGCGCAGGGGCGTCCAGGGTTCTTCGCGGCCGGGCTTGAGAATCACCGGCACTTTGAGTGCGATCGATGGCATCCACAAGCTGTTCACGCCGGGTGAATTGCTCGGGAGCACCACACCGAGACTTTGCGTGGTGGGAAAGTAGCTCACGGGCAGTCCGGCCTGTTCGCCGGTGCCTTTGTCGATGACCGAGAGATCCAGGCCACGCGTCAGGCCGCGAAGGATGGTCTCCATCTCCACGAAGACTTCGTTGATCTTGGCCATGTTGCGGTCGATCAATGCGATGGGCAGACCGCTGGTGTTCGAGAGTTGGGTTTTGTAATCAGCGGCGGATTGTTTGAAACCCGGTGCGATTTCGAGTTCGGCGCTCATGAACTGTTCGCCGGCTTTGGCGGCCATGGTGATGAGCTGCTTGCAGGTGAATTGTTTGAGCGCGGCGCGACTATCGCCGATCTTTTTCATGTCACGGCGGATCATGCCGGCATTCACTTGTGAAACTTCGGCAATCGTTTCGCCTGTGCGCACCGAAGTGATCTGCGTTTTGTCGAGGCTGTCGTACGGCTTGCCGAGGCGCAGGGCCTGAATGTGCGGAATGGACATCGGGTTTTCTCGGTCAGGTGGATGGCGTGGGATCAAAGTCGGGTTTGTCGCCGGCGCGGTTTAATACACGCCTTCGACGATGGTCTGCGTGCTGGCGCCGAAAGGACGAACATCGCCGACGCCGTCCCACGGATACAGATCGCAGGGTTTGCGGCGCAAAGCTTCGTCGCGTTCAAGGAATCGCGGCATGAACAGTTCTTTGGTCAGCGTGGTGAGCTCGACACGTCCCCAAGCATCGTGATCGACCAGTTCCTTGGTGTTGTCGGGATTCACCACACGCAATACGGCGCGCGGCTGCGGGGCGTAATACGTGATCGAAAAATTGTCTTCGGGTGTGAGCGGCTTGTGTGCCGCCAGTCCCATCAGCGTGTTGCCGTAGGTCGGCACCAGCTTGGTCTGACCTTCGAGGACTTCCTCGATCAGGAACCGCACATATTGCGGCTGCATCTGGGTGCCGCCGCAGAACACGCCTTTGATGCCGGAGTCCGGAATCGAAACTTTTTCGGCGAGCGCTTCGAGCAGTTTGGGCGTGGTGAACAGGGCGTCGACCTTGCGATGCTTGATGATCATCAGGGCCTGATCGACGGCATGTTCCATATAGGCCTTGGCCTGATCGAACTGCTTTGCAGAGATCAGTTTTTTGACCCAGCGCGGATCCAGATCGACGAAGTAGCACGAGCAGTCGCGCACGTTGGCCAGATGCTCGATGGCCAAGCGCAGACGGCGCGGGCCGGTCGGCCCCATCATCAGCCAGAAGCCGTTGCGCGGGAACGCCTTGTCGTCGAGTGTTTCGCTGAAGGCTGAGTAATCGATTTTGTAGTCTTCCCAACCGATGCGCTGCTTGGGCATGCCGGTGGTGCCGCCGGTTTCGAAAATCGTAAAGGGCTTGCCTTTGTAGGCAGCGGGGATCAATCGTTCGTGCGGTTCATAGCGCAGCACCTGATCGCCGTCGAAGTGATCGAAGAGGCGGATGATGTCGTTGAACTGTTTGACTTCCTTGATCGGATCGATGCCTTTCTGCTTGGCGTAGTCGATCCAGTAAGGCGTGCCGGTTTCAGGTGAAAAATGCCATTTGACCGTTTCGACGGTGTGCGCGTCGAGTGCGGCGGCAGCTTCGGAGACAGCGTCGGTGGTTTGCGTGCTCATTCTTATTTCCTCGATTAAGCCCGTTTGGCGGCGGGATCAAAAAACTTGTCGATGGTGGCTTCGGAGGGCGGCTCCGTACACAGCGATACGCCCACGAGCGCGACAGCACTGGCCAGAAAAATGAAGACCACGGGCATCATGCCCAGAACCAGCAATTCTTCGTCGGCCCCCTCGGGTTTCGTGGCCAGGATGTCCTGATAGAAGAGGATCGACCAGGTCACCACGGTGGCGCCGATGGCGGCATAAATGCCGGCGCGTGTGGCGCGTTTCCAGTACACCGCTGCCACGACAATGGGGAACAGTGCGCCGAAGCCGCTGGAGCACCGGACGCCCAGATCGAACACATGCCGTGCTGTCCTTCAGGACGAGCCAGAGGGCATAGGTGGTGCCCACGATGCCGAGAATGAACAGCCGGCTGATCAGGATTTTTTGCACCAGTGAAGCGGTTCTGCTGCCACGCCGTTGCAGAATGATACCAGCCAGAACATGGTGCTGAGGCACAAGGAACGGTGAGTCAAGGCTGTTCATGATGGCTGCGAGTAAGAGGACTGGTCACCCATGTGGCTATTCACAAAAACATGGCTTTTATTCCGTCGTCTGCGCCCGCCAAGGAGATGGCACATGGCCAGCCGATCGATCTTGATCAATATGGTGCGAGCCAGAGTCCGCAACCATCAGAGGTACTCAAATGGCGATTCGCCGATCTCTTGGCCGAATGCGAAATCATGGAGTTCGGCGGCAATGGACTACGCCTACCGGAATTTCGTGGAAAAATCGGTTTGGTCGTGGTAGACACAGTTGAGCGAGGAATTGATTACGACAATTTCGAAAGCATGGCGGGGGGGGGGGGCAGGAGGTCGCGCGTCGCCAAGGTAGCGATGGCGCTTACGAGCATACATTCGCTTCATGATGTCTGGTCGGTGATGTTCCGATTACAGAACGGCGATGACGCCGACCTTTACCGCGAAGGAACAACACCTTCGGCGCCACGTACAAGCCGCCAAATTACCTGATGAACTTCCGTCGGGTTGGTCTGGCTGAAAGCCCGGCGATCCGATCGTCAGGTGCTCCAAGCCGTTGTGGATTGCCGAGGAGCCATCCTGCGTGCCTACCAGTTCCAGGAAGGTGGCAATGGTAACGGTTTCGTTTGGGCTGGCGCCGAAGGACGCCGACTTCCCGAACCCAGAGGATTGCCCACGGCTCAAAGATGCCTTGCCGCCGAAGCACGCCCTCGGCAATGTAATGGACGCCATTGACGGCGACGGTTCGCCCTGGTCGTACATGTGCATCTGTCTTTTTGCCGAGAGATCGCTGACTCGGCTACCATGTGGCATGGATGTGATTGGGATACGCATATAACTCCGATGCAGAACCATGGAAGGACGGGCCGGATAGCAAGGAACGCGACTCATCCAAGTCGAGTACTTCAGCCGCAGGGTGGAAGTATGCAGTCCATTCCCACCGATTAATCGCAAGTTGTGCAAGACGTAGGCTGCTACTGTCATTTCGACGTCAGTGCGTTTGGCTGGGAGATTATCTATCGTCATGGACGTGGACATAAAATCATCGATCAACAGCGGGAGATGTTGTGGCCAGCAGCCGGAGGATTTGGTGTTCTAACGTTGCTGATTCCGCGGATGGCCACGTTTCCGAATAATGAATCTTCACCCGAAGCAGGTGTGCTGAGAACGACGAGCTTAGACTTACAATATTTACACTGCGGGCGACTGGCCCATAAACCGTTACCTGGGCAACCAGGTGTGATCAGCCTTAGGTACTGGTCAAAGGGGCAGGTCAAGAGTTCATCTCAATTACGCAATTCTATTACGCCAGCTTATTTAAGAAAATCGAAAGTTGTGGCGGCAAGTGGATTAGCTGGAATGAAGATTGAATCCATCTCTACCCCGAGTTAACAGCACTCGGCATGTATTGAGAGTCAATTGAAGTGGTCGTGGATTCATTGCTTCACGCCTTAACATGTTTGGTCCGTTAATCCAAAGTAAGTCCCTCGCCCAACAAATCATTGCCGTCGCTTCAAGGCCTTATAATCGAACTCCCGTCGCTGGTTATTTTGAAGTCACAACAAGAACTGCCGTGACCTTGGCTACCGCATTGCAACCATTTCTGGAAGGAATTCACACTGCGTCGTCCTGAGGAACTTCACATCCATTCCATGTGTTTTGATGGCTAATGTCTTCCTCTGATGACGTGATTGTTCCATAATTTTTCGATGCATTTCTTTTTGTAAATATCCACGAGAGAAATGCTCGCTGCCCAAACTCTCGTTACATACATTTTGAAACCTTGTGCAAGTATCTGGTCA
>CALOAZ010000003.1:0-9203 GCA_942491355.1 uncultured Phycisphaeraceae bacterium | reverse complement strand
CAGCTCTTCGAGCTGATTGCCACTGATGCGGGCACTGTCAGCCACCGCACGCATCAGATGTACCTGCACTTCGTCACCGCGGTCACCCGCAGCAAGCGCGGATTCGATCAGAGCACGCTGAGCATCTGCGGTAGGCATACGTGCCAGAACATCTGAAGACCCGAAGGCCACCGGATTACGCTGATCAGCAAGACCATCGATCAATGCCGCCTTGGCATCAAGCACGCGGAAGACGCCCGACTGATCGTCTGACAATGCCAACAACACGCAGAGCTGTGGTTGCAAAAGTAGAGCGACTGGTCTTCATCCAGATTCACACCCTTGGCATACTCGGCAGCCCGATTGACGGCTTCGGTGAGCTGTTCGTCAGTGGACTGCTCGTCCGCCACAAACACACCCTTCTTGGCACCCAGAATCTGATTCATCGTGATCAACTGATCGGTCGGAGCCAGCACGAGCACCGGTGCCGCACGCAACTTCGCGTTAAGGCGAATGGCCGCCACAGCTTCCTGAGCCTGGGCTGAACTGGCCTTGATGATGACCAGACTGATCCAAGGCGAACGGTAGACATCTTCAAGCACCGTTTCGACCGACTTGCCTTGGATAATCTTGTAGTCACCGGCAGACTTGAGTACTTCGATCGCTTTGTTCAGATCGGAAACTTCATCACGGGTGAGAACCAGTGCATGCGGTTGTTCGGTGGGACCATGCACGGCCTCAGCCAGCACCGGCACCACACGCTGGGCACCGGCAAACTGAATACGCGGGCGTGATTCAGCAATCGCGAATGCCGCTTCAAAACGAACGCGCTGGTCCGGGTAGTTCATCGCTGCCACCAGCGGCTGATCTTCACCCACAATATTCACCAGTTGCTTCGGATTGGCGACCGCACGCAAAGCAGCGATCACATCGAGAGATTGTTCGGAATCGGAATCCTTCAGCGCACGAGCCAGAGCCGGATGCAGATGATCCGGTCCCGCCATCGCGGCATAGAAATGTGCCGAACGCATGGCGGTGCCATAAATCGGCGGGCCGTAGCTGCGATCGGGTGCTTCTTCAGTCAGGTTGTTTTCGCGACGAATGTTCGAAGCCACCCACAGGCTCAATGATCCCGCCAGCTCTGGATCCAACTGCAATGCACGGCGTGAAGCCTGCATGCTCATCGCATCATGAAAAACCTGGGTCGGAACCGGAATACCCAGCAGGCCGGTGCCTTCCTTGTAATACCAGACGAGATTCGTGGGGGATTCGGGATCTTGAATCAGGCTTTCGCGCTCGTAGTAATAATCTTCAGCCAGCATGTGGAAGAGGTTGGCGGCGCGAATGTTCTTGGGCATCGCCGTCCGAGCCACAATCTGGTCGAATGCTGCCGTCAACACCTTGCGGGTTTCGGCGTCCATATCCTTGTTCGTCTCGAGTTCGCGCTGAAGATACGGCAGCGAAGCGGCATAACCGATGTCGGCAAGCACGCCGGCAATCTGCTGCTTGACCACAGCATCTTTCATGTAGGGCATCGCTTCGCAAAGCGGCACCACCACACCACGACCGACATGCACCAGTTCCTGGCGAACGTAAGGGCGCAATTTTTCGTTATCAGCCATCAGCGCCTTGAGCATCAGCGGCGCGGCATATTCGCCGGCCATCTGAAGGCGCTCACGCGCATTGACGCGAGGACGTTCACCGTCATCGAGCTGATCGATCGCCTTCTGGATGCGCTCATCTTCACGCGCGAGCTTCAGCCGCGCCTGCTTGATGGCCTCGGCCACCTGACGCGTGAGCTCGCCCACTTCGCCCTGCATGCGCTCACCGCGGTCAATCGCCTTGGCGAAGTTACCGCGAAAGCGAGAGAGCTCATCGACCACCAGCAGCAACTGCGTGGCTTCGAGTTCGAGTTCGAGGAATGCCTTGCCCGTGTTCAGCACCATTTCGGGCTGAGCCACATGCAGGTAGTGGATGTAGTCATCCCACAGTGACACGCCCTTATCCAAATGCGGCGGCAATGTGCCCGATGCGCGATCCGGTAGAGCGGCGCCACCAATGGCATCTTGGGCCATCAACGGCATTGCGGTCATCAGGGTGACCATTCCACCGACAATCAGGGTCTTGGTGTGCCTCATTAACTAACGCTCCAGAGTGGGGCTCAGGCTTGTCTTCAACCGCCCTTCGGGCGGTCATCCCGGGTGGTCCCGGGTTCGCAATGGGCGAACCGACGGTACGCCACCACGTGGTCGATAGAGTAATCTCCGCCAGCGCAGCTTGTCAATCCCAAATGCTGGCCGGCACCCTGTTTAACGGGCATATTCCACCGCGCGGGTTTCACGCAGAACCGTGACACGCACTTCGCCGGGATAGGTCATCTCAGCCTCGACACGGTTGGCGATGTCGCGGGCCAATTTGTAGCTCACCGCATCGTCGATTTTCTCTGAATCCACGATCACGCGAACCTCGCGCCCCGCCTGGATCGCATAGGCCTCTCTCACGCCCTCAAATGACGTGGCGATGCCCTCAAGCTCTTCCAGACGCTTGACATAGCGTTCCAACGTCTCGCGGCGAGCACCGGGACGGGCGCCACTAATAGCATCTGCCGCCATGACAATCGGTGTGTAGACAGACGTGGACGGGATATCCCCGTGATGGCCGCCGATGGCGTTGAGTACCTCGGGACCTTCGCCATATTTCTTCGCGAATTCCATGCCGATGGCCGGGTGCCCGCCCTCGGCCTCGTGATCCAACGCCTTGCCGATATCGTGTAAAAAGCCGCATCGCCGGGCCAAAGCCCCGTCGAGCCCCAGCTCATCCGCGATCACCTGGCAGAGATAGGCCACCTCGATCGAGTGCCGCAGGATGTTTTGGCCGTAGCTGGTTCGGTAGTACAGACGCCCCATCGTGGCCGACACTTTGCCATGGATGCCTGGAATATTGGCTTCGATACATGCATCCTTGCCGAACTTCACCAGCCGCTCTTCCATTTCCTTGCCGACCTGTTCGACCAGCTCTTCGATCCGCGTGGGGTGAATACGACCATCATCGATCAATCGCTGCAATGATTCAGCCGCAATCGCGCGACGCACCGGATCAAAGCAACTGACCACCACCACGCCCGGGGTGTCGTCCACGATCACATCCACACCGGTCGCTTTTTCGAAGGCACGGATATTGCGGCCTTCGCGGCCGATCACGCGCCCCTTCATGTCGTCGGAGGGAATCGCCACCGTCGACACGGTCGTCGCGGAAGTGTGCTCAGCCGCAAAACGCTGGATCGCCTGAAGTGTGATTTTCTGGGCGTTATCGCGCGATTCTTCCTCGGCCTTCGACATTTCACGCTGAATGATCTGGCCGCATTCGAGCTTGCAATCGTCTTCGAGCTGACGGAACAATCGCGACTGCGCTTCCTGCTGGCTCAAGCCGGTCAACTCGAGCAGTTTTTGCCGCTGCTCATCCAGAGCCGCGGCCAGTTTTGTTTCATTTTCAGTCACGCTTTTTTCACGTTGCTTGATGCGCGTATCGGCCTGGTCCAGGGTTTTTTCCTTGGTGCTCAACACATCCAGCTTGCGATCCAGATTGTCTTCGCGCTTGGTCAGTTCGCGATCCTGATTGCGAAGCTCATCGCGTTTCTTGTCCATTTCTTTCTGAGCGGCCTCGCGGCGCGACGAAAGCTCATCCTTGAAGTTGAGCGCCATCTCCCTCTTCGCCGCTTCGCCATCCCGCCGGGCGTCATCCACCAAGCGTTCTGCGGCCTGCTGGGCCGCTGCAAGTGCGGCCCCACCCTTCATTTTCAGAAAGGCGAAAGCCGCCACCACGCCGACCACGAATCCGACGACTGAAAGACCGACCGCAAGGCCGGTTTCAGCCAGAATTGGCATCACAATCATTTCAGATGTCCCGATCATCACGGGGTCCCTTTCACAGCTATGCCGGCGACACCGAACGCTTCGTCACGTTCGGCACGCACGGACTGTCATGGCACACAGGCCTGAAACAGCCGCCGCCAACTGCCGGAAAGAGAATGGATCGAACGCTAGGTATTGACCGATCTGCAACCACCGCCCCGAGCTGATACCACATGCTCGGTGCGCTCATCCAAATGCCGTTCCCTAAATGGGTTTACCGGGATTCGATGCGTTTTCAATACCGTCTGAAGCGTGCTCAATCTATTCATCCCTTGGGCAGGGAGAAGGCCTCAGGGCCCTCGAACGGCGGCGGGCAGCAAGCCTCGCTGAGCCGGTTGTTGTCTACGCGCAGACACAATCGCGTCCGCAGCAGCACTAGGAATGGTAATCGCCTGAAGGTTCAGGAGCAATGCGAAGTGACCGCGCCGAGCCCATAGCCCCCCTAGAACCGACGACGACGACGGGCAGGAGGAATATTGAGCTGCCCTCTGTACTTGGCCACCGTCCGGCGAGCGATATCAATCCCTTGGCCTTTAAGCTGATCCACCAGCTGTTCGTCAGAATACGGCTCGGCCGGATCCTCTCCGTCGACGATCTCCTGCAATTTGGCCTGAACGGCCGTCCAGCTCATTTCCTGGCCATCAGTGGATTCGGTCCCCCCGCTGAACAATCCCCGCAAAGCAAAAATACCACGCGGTGTCTGGAGATACTTGCCCTGGACCGCACGACTGACCGTGCCGACGCTGATCCCCAACTGATCAGCCACCAGAATCATGGGCAAAGGACGCATGTGCTGCGGGCCGTGATCCAGAAAATCACGTTGCGCCTCGATGACCACATTCACCACACGCAGCAGTGTCGAATGACGTTGCTGCAAGGCATCGATCAACCAACGCGCCTGACCCAGATGTTCGTTGAGGTATTTCCGCGTCTTTTTTTCTGTCCCCTTGTCCCCTGCCACCTGTTGGTAATGCGGATTAATACGCAGCGAAGGCTCTCGCCCACGGTTCAAGGCTGCCACGTAAACATCATGAATCGGGTCATATTCGACCAGAACATCCGGAACAATCGGCTGAGCAATCTCAGGGGCCAGACGACGCCCGGGCCTCGGATCGAGCCGTCGCATGCGAAGCAATGCCGCGTTAATACGATCCATGCTCAGACCGGTACGCCGGGCGATGCGCGGCAGGCGGTTCATTTCAAGATCCTGCGCATGCTCCGCGATCAGAAGGCGGGCATCGCGCCACGCCGAATCATCCTCGCCTTCACGCAATCGCGCATCGATCTGCAAACGCAGGCATTCGGTGAGATTTCTGGCGCCCACGCCTGCGGGCTCCAGATCACGCTGAATCCGTTCGAGCGCCGCCTCCAGCGATTCGGCCGACAGCGAAGGATCATCGACACGCATCAGCGACCAATCGGCCCGCAGAAAACCATCATCGTCGATGTATCGAATCAGATGCTCTCCGGCGCGCAGCACCTCCGGTGACACCTCGACAAACATCCATTGCTCAAGAAGCTGGTCGCTCAGTGGTGCGATGCGATCGGCCGTGTTGGCCATGGCGTCCATCTTGGCATCGCGTTCACCGTCAAACCGACGCGCGGGCGTGTGATACTCTGCTGAATCTTGAGTGTTCTGCGTCCAACTGTCGCCATACTGCTCGCTGATTTCATCCAGACGGGCGAAATCATCGGCACTATCCGACTTCTCCGGACCGCCCTCCTCGCCGACCTGAAGTGGCTTGTCGTCGGCCGGACCCTCCACTTCGACCGGATTGTTCCGATCGGCTTCAGGGGCTTCGATTTCGGCCAGCTCCAAAACCGGATTTTGTTCCAGCTCCTGCTCAATCCGCTCCTCGATGGCCAGCATCGGAAGCTGCAGGATCTCCATCGACTGGATCATGCGCGGCGACAGCTTCATCTGCTGCTGCAAACGCATGTGTTGACCAAAATCCAGCCGCATGGCTCAATACTCCGTAGGCTCGGCAGGCACGATTACGAATGGCGCCACAACAACTTAGCGACCTACGCCGAAGCTCTACATTAACGGCAACACATTTGCTATAGCAAATAGCATGCTGGACATGGCTTGATTGGCTTTTATTTTTAAAGCATTTTCTGGCGACTGGTGATCGCATCAGAAAGAACGGCCTTATTGGCAAAAGCCAATTGAGTGCCCGCAGGCAGGCCACGGGCCAGACGACTCACGCGAACCCGGGCGATTTTCTCGAGTCGTTCGGCAACGCACATCGCCGTGCCGTCCCCTTCCATCGTGGGATTGGTTCCCAGAATCACTTCCACGTCGCCTTCGGCCGAAAGAGCGCGAACCCGATCCACCAGCGCGCCGAGCGTCAGGTCGCCAGGCCCCACGCCCTCCAACGGCGCCACACGCCCAAGCAAGACGTGATACACCCCGTCGTAAGCCCCGGCCTGCTCCAACGTGATCACATCACTGGGCTGCTCCACCACAAGAATCTTGCGCTGATCACGCTTGGGATCCTCATAGATCGGACAATATTCACCCTCGGTCAGGTTGTACGTGATCGGGCAGTATCGCACCTTCTGCTTCACATCCCGGATGGCATCCGACAACTCCATCGCGTCCTGCTCGGTGGCCTTGAGCAGATGAAACGCCAGACGTTCGGCGGTCCGTCGACCAATACCCGGCAATTTTGCCAATTGATCGATCAGGCGATTGAGCGAGTCGGTGTAGTGATGCGATGCTTTCATCTGAAGATTCTTCGCTCTCAACCCATCAGGTTTTCAAGTCCGGGCAGATCCAATCCGCCCGCCGCTTTTTTCATCTCTTCAGCCACCAATGCCTTGAGCTTCTGAGAACCATCGTTGAAAGCCGACGCAATCAGCTCTTCGCCGATGGCCTTGTCATCACCGGCAAGCGCACCGAACAGCACATCATCCAGATACACGCGCATCACACGACCGTGACCATTCATCGTCACACGAACCGCCCCACCCCCAGCTTCGCCATCCACAGTCCGATGTTCCAGCTCCTGCTTCATTTCCTCGGCGCGCCGCTTGATTTCTCCGGCGTTTTTCATCAATGCACCGAACTGTTTCATTTGATCGAACATCAGGCTTCTTCCTCAAGATCCACATCCGGATCCGACTTCGGGGGCTCCACGCGCGGCCGGATATCCACGAGCTTGGCATCAAACAATTCCTGTACCTGCTTGACCAGCGGTAACTTCATGACGCGATCGCGCTCTTCGCGCGAGACCTGTCCAGTTCCCACCGCCAGAGAGGCAGACACGGCAGGCACACGCTCAATGGTCGGCGGCAAAGATTTCGGCGCATTCGATCCGGGAGCCGGCGATGGTCCGGCCGGACGAATCGGCGCTGCCACCGGTCGCGGCATCGCCGCCGACGGCACCGACGGCTTCACCGGCACAGGAATCGGCCTAGGCGGCGCCGCTATGTTTTTTTTTTGATTCTGGCTTCCGGAACCCGCGAGCAGACCCGCGAGGTCGGCAAATCGCTCGCGCACGAGCAAGTCGCACCGGCATGCGGCTTCACCAGAGCCCGAGGCGCGAACTGGCCCGCGTACAAGGCGCTGCACGTTTTCCATCGCAGCGCTACCGCATGCGCGAGATTGAGCCGTCGCGAAACGCCCCGCACATTGCGTGGCCGATTGACGCGATGCCTCGTCCAACTCCACCAGCGATGAATCAGCCCCGCAGGCACTAATCAACATCAACTGGCGCCAGCATTCGGTCAGTCCTTCAAGGGCCTGATCCAGCGCTACGCCCTTTTCAAGCATCGAACCAAAATGCTCCAATGCCGCCCCCGCATCGGCATCCGCGATCGCATCCACGATCTTTTCGATCCATTGCCGGTCCGGCAATCCCAATAGCGTGGCCAGCCCTTCGGCCGTCAGGGGATCCTGACCCGAAGCCAGCAGGCGATCGAGCAGCGACAGCGTATCGCGCATCGAACCATTGCTTGCGAGCCCACATCTGGAAACACCGGCATCGGCATTGCTCTGGTCGGCCGACTCAAAGGGTACCGGGTCCGAATCGTCATGCCTGAAAACATGAGTGAGGAACGTAAGAAACTGCTGAAGATGTTGGGCGCAGAGCTGGTGCTCACCCCTGCCGAAGAAAACATAAAGGGGTCAGTGGAACTTGTCAGGAAAATGGCAGCGGAAGATTCCCGTGTTTTTGTCCCTCAACAGTTCGAAAATCCGGATAATCCAAAAGTTCATTATGAAAAAACGGCTGTTGAATTGTGGCAGCAGCTTCAGGGCGACATTGCCTGCTTTGTCGCCGGGGTTGGCAGCGGCGGCACCCTTCAGGGGTGTGGGTCAGTTTCTTAAGGAACATAAGCCGGGTGTTAAAGTCATTGCGGTTGAGCCCAAAAATGTTTCCGCACTTCTGGGGCACGAGCCGGGGCTCCACCAAATACAGGGCATCGGCGACGGATTCGTCCCAGACGTCCTTGACCGGTCCTTGATAGATGACGTCATCGAGGTTTCCGATGAGGATGCAATCGAAACGACCCGACTGCTGTGCAGAAACTACGGCCTGCTGGTCGGGATTTCTTCGGGCGCAAATGTTTGGGCTGCGCGCAAACTGGCCCGTAAGATGGATGGCAATATCGCCACTGTCCTTCCTGATCGTGCAGAACGTTATTTCAGCACCTCGTTGATGTAAAAATGAATAATCCCGCAGCAAGCTGCAGTATTATTCATTAATAGTTGCAGTTGCCTGTATAAACAAAATTCCATCTCTTACGAGAATTACATAATTTTATGTAAGTAATCTCATAATTTTGTGATACTACGCCGTAGTATGCATTATAACACTATGGTATTAAACGATAATTTAGCACATAAAAAATGCATTGAATGTGAATGATTTTTGCATAGAAAGGACAAACGCTAATTAGAAAGCATTAGAGGAGTATAGAGTGCGCTGTCTTGCAATCATTTAAAAGGCCGAATAGCCCATCTGGGTCGTTCGGTTTTTTTATATCAGGAAAGGAGGGTAAAGATCAAAAGGTTGCCAAACAACTGGTTTAAATATGCTGTGGTTAAACAGCCATGGAAATAAGAGTCATTCTAATTTTTTAAATTTGTCATTCATTTAATTTTTTCTGAAAGGAGATAATAGTATGAGGAGAAAATTAGGGATATCAATTGCTGCTATTCTAATAATTCTTTTCGCTGTAGCGCCGCCAAATTCTTCAGCGAAATCTGTTAAACCAACCAAAGAGGGTGTCCTGGATCTCAATGAAAAAGATTTATGGGGAAACGTTATCGCAGATGGCGCCTCTGGAAAATTAAAATTCAATTTG
>CALOAZ010000002.1:0-3070 GCA_942491355.1 uncultured Phycisphaeraceae bacterium | reverse complement strand
CGAAGGTGTGGGGTCGTGCTGGCCCTTCGCCACCGGTCGACGTGTCGATCAGGCCAACCTGCTGCTCGAACAGATCGAGCGCACGACCAAAACACTTTTCGTGCTGATTCCCAATCAGCATGTCGGCGCGTGGTCGACCGGCTTCATGCCGCAATGGGTGGTGCGCGAATTCCTGGCGCGGCGCGGTCTGGCCAAGTTCCGCCCCGAACAGATCATTCCCGCTCGCTGCTCACTGCTGGGTTATGTGCCTAAGCAGATCGTGGTGGAAGGCACACATATTCCGCCGTACTTCCTACGGGTCGAACTGCAGAACGACGTGGGCACCGAAGCCTACGACGCCGGCGCGCAGCAACTGCGGGCCTTCTTCAAGAAGCAGCTCGAAAAATATCTGGTCCCCGATCTCAAGCCGCTCGGACGCAGCATCATCGAAGGCTGCATCGAAGGGGCGACGGCCGACGAATTGGCGGTCATGCTGCCGGCGACCTGAATTCGGTTGCAACATTAAGACATACTTCAAAAAAGCGGGCTCATACGAGCCCGCTTTTTCGTGCTTTTCCGATTCCATGCGTCGTGATCATTGATCGTTCAGACCGGCCTGAATCTTGCGCTGCATCTCAAGCAGTTCCGGATGATTCGGGGCTCGCTGCAGCAACATGTCCAGATAAGGCTGTGCATCTTTCCACTGTCGTTTTTCCACATAAAAATGCATCAGCGCCCCGACCACGTCCGAGTTGCCAGGCTCAGTCTGATAGGCCTTGAGCAAGGCGACTTCGGCTTCGTCATAACGATGCAGGCGCTGCAGCGCCAACGCATGGTTGTAGCGGATGCGCACGCGATCGGGCATCAGCGCCGCAGCGCGCCCCAGATGCGTGGCGGCTTCTTCGAGGCGATTCATTTCGGCCAGCAGCAGACCCAGTGAATAAAATCCGTCGCCGCTGGTCGGCGCCTGCCGCACCACTTCGCGCAATTGCTTTTCAGCCTCGTCATTGCGACCGGCGGTGTTGTAGAAATTCGCGAGGTTCATGCGCGCCGGCAGAAAGTTCGGATCCAACTGCAGCGCCGCGCGGTATTCGGCTTCGGCTTTGGCGCGATCACCTTGATCTGCCGCCAGCACGGCGAGATTCAGATGTGAACCGGGTCGATCGGCCGTCACACCCTGTGCCGTCACGAATTCGGCCAGCGCCTTGTCATAGGCCGATCGCTGTTCCGGCGTAAACATCTCGGCCGGCACGGTGACCAGCGCCCGCGCCGCTTCGATCCGCACGGCGCGCACCGGATCGGTCATCAACGGCGCGAGCAACAGCAAACGCGATTGCGGTGCCACGCCTTCGATACCGCCCGCCGCGACAGAGCGCACCAGAGGGTCTGGATCACTCACACTTGTGGCGGCGGCCGTGACCGAGGCGCGAGGCCCGAACGCGCGCAGATGAAACAGCGCGGTGGACCGTACGATCGCCGGTTGCTGATCGTTGCCGATGATGGCCGCCAGCGCCGTCCCCGCTTCGGGACGACCCTGACGCGCCGCATTGAAGACCTCGGCGAAGTGCGGTGTGGTTTGCCTGCCGCCCGGAAACCATGTCGCCACGGCATCGGCCGCCCACTTGGCACCTTTGTCCTGATGGCAGTGACTGCATGCATTGGGCGTGCCGATTTTGACGGTCAAATCAGGACGCGGCACGCGGAAGGAATGATCGCGCCGCGGATCCACCTGCATGTAGGTCTTCGAGGGCATGTGGCATTCCACACACGAAGCGCCCGGCGTGCCCGGCATGTGATGGTGATGCGCCGTAGCCTGATAATCAGCCGGCTTCAACGTCGGAAAGCGATCTTTCGGCGGCGCTGGATTGTGGCACTGCACGCACAGCGCATTGCCGTCGGCACGCACGCGAGCTGTATGCGGGTCATGGCAATCCGTGCACTTCACACCCCGGTGGTACATCGGACTCTGCACGAACGATCCGTAAACGTAGACCTCATCGAGAATCTGACCGTCGGCGTGATACAGATTCTCGGCCAGCAACTGCGGGCGCTGATGGTCCAGAAAACGTTCGCCGTGTTCGAACGGCGCGTGAATCAAGTGACGCCGCGCATGGCAGCGGGCGCAATTTTCAGTGAGCGCCACGGTATCGGCGTTTTTGAGCGAGACCGTCAAGCCTTTGAGTGCGGTCTCTTTCTGTTCACCACGCTGCCGGGCCTCAGCCCAATCCACGTGCGCCGATCCGGGCCCGTGACAGGCCTGGCAATCCACATTGATGTGAGAGAATTCCGTCTTGTAACTGTCGGTGACCAGATCGTAATTCTTGCGCAGGTGCGTCGAGTGACAATCGGCGCACATGTAATTCCAATTGAAATTCGGACCGGTCCAGTGCAGTTCGTCATCGTGGGGAATTTTCTCATTGGGATACAGGTGATACCACTGCTTGTTTTTCGTATCCCAGCAGATGGTCAGCGCCTGAAGACGACCGCGATCCAGTTCGATCAAATATTGCTGCAACGGCCTGACGCCGAAGGTGTACTTGATTTCGAAATCCGTCAGCTTGCCGTCCGGACCATCGGTCCGAACCATGAACTTGCCGTCTTTGCGAAAGAACGATGATGTCACACCCTGATGCGTGAATGGCGCGTCGTTGAAATTACCAAGGACGCTTTTTTCATCGGCCAACTGCATCGCGAGCTGGTGATCCGAACCCATCCACTTTCCATGCTGATCCGCATGGCATTTGGCACAAGTGGCGGTTTCGACAAATGTGGGGCGCGGCACCGTCGTGGCCGACCCGCGGCCACCCTCGCATCCACTGAAAAAGAGCGGCACCGCCGCAATCCCCAGGAGCAGGATCCAGGGCAGTCCACGCCACACATCGGCACGTTCAAGCATCTTTATCACCGCCCCATCAGGTCAATCCGTCACGGCGGGCATCGTATCGCATGAGGCGACCCGCATCACATGCTCTGAACGGTTGCCCGCTTTCAATGATTGCTCGACAATGCCCGCATGTTCACTCAAAATCGATTTCGACACGCAGCTTGCTTGATGCTGATCTGCGCGGCAGCCACTTTTGCCGCCGACTGG
>CALOAZ010000001.1:0-8128 GCA_942491355.1 uncultured Phycisphaeraceae bacterium | reverse complement strand
GAACCCGACCCGACCGCAATGCGACCGCGCCGGGCGCGGCTTTGCGACCGGTGCCGTCACAGATGGCAGATGCAGTGTAAACCCGTGTTTCGACAGTCATTCAGGCCCCGCGCCCAGTGGTTGCTTCGATCCGGCTTTGCGTTACAGTGAACCGCTCGATTTCGAGTGTACAGGCCCCTCTCTCAAAGGAACTGATGATGGCGAGAAGTCTAACGGGCGCAGTGGTGGCTGTCCTCCTGCTGCAGGCTGTGGGTTGTGTGTCTCAGGCTCAGCATGATCAGCTTCGCGAAGCCTGGCGCCGCAGTCAGGAACAGGTCGTTGAACGTGACACACGCATCTCTGACCTGGAAAAAGAGAAGGCCCGTCTGGCCGCCACCAAAGACAACTCCGAAGAAGTCGATGCGCTCAAGAGCGAAAACGACAAGCTGATGGCCAAACTCAAGGCTTCGGAAGGGCGCTACAAAGAACTCGAAAAGCGCATCGCCGAAGTTGAGCTGATCCAGATCGCCCCCGAGCTCAATGATGCGTTGAAAGACTTCGCCACACAGCATGGCGATCTGGTCACGTATGACGCCAAGCGCAGCATGCTGCGTTTCCGAAGCGATCTGACCTTCTCGCCGGGCAGTGATGTTCTGAGCGCCAATGCACAGATGACACTGACCGAGCTCGCCAAGATTCTCGTGACACCTGCCGCCGCCAAGTATGAAGTGAAAGTGGTGGGGCACACCGATGCCGTGCCGATCGCCAAGTCGCGGGCGCAGCATCCGACCAACTGGCATTTGTCGGTACACCGTTCGATTTCGGTGCAGAAGGCTTTGGAAGAAGCCGGCGTGCCGGCGCTGCGTACCAGTGTGGCGGGCCATGGCATGTACCGTCCGATGGAGCAGAACACCATGAAGGGCACGGAGAAAAATCGCCGTGTCGAACTTTATCTGGTGCCGCTGCCGGAAGTGAACGAGAAGTTCCTCGAACGCGTGGAGTGATCAGGAATGCTGAATCGTCGCGATTTTCTGAAGCGTACCGGGGCCATCAGTGCGGCAGTGTTGACTGCCGGTTGTGCCTCGATGCCTTGGGGTGGATCCACCGGATCGCTTTACGAAATCTCTCTGGCGCAGTGGTCCTTGAATCGCGAATTCTTCGGGCGCGGTGGCGCTGAGAAACGCGACCCACTCGATTTCGCAAAAATCGCACGTGGCCTGGGCATCGGCGCAATCGAATACGTCAATCAGTTCTATATGGACAAGGCGCGTGATGCCGCTTACCTCGCCGAGCTGAACAAGCGGGCGGCAGGTGAAGGCGTCAAAAATGTGCTGATCATGTGTGATCACGAAGGCGATCTGGGCGATCCGGATGACAAGAAGCGTGCCACCGCCGTGGATAATCACGTGAAGTGGCTCGAAGCCGCCAAAACACTGGGTTGTCACTCGATTCGCGTCAACGCGCGTTCATCGGGCGCTTATGACGAACAGATCAAGCTGGCTGCCGATGGTTTGCAGCGTTTGAGTACGAAGGCCAAGCCGTTCGGCTTGAACGTGATTGTCGAAAATCACGGCGGTCTGTCGAGCAATGGAGCCTGGCTTGCCAAGGTGATGACCACCGTCAACCTTCCGAATTGCGGCACGCTGCCCGACTTCGGCAATTTCCGCGTGTCGAAGGATGAAATGTACGATCGCTACAAAGGTGTGTCGGAGCTGATGCCTTTCGCAAAGGCCGTCAGTGCCAAGACGCACGAATTTGATGAAGCGGGCAATGAAAAGCACACCGACTATCTGAAGATGATGAAAATCGTCACCGATGCGGGCTATCACGGTTACGTCGGCATCGAATTTGAGGGCGGCGGTCTTTCTTCCGAAGCGGGCATTCTGAAAACCAAGGCGCTGCTTGAGCGCGTGCGTGATCAGTTGTCGGCCTGACGATTGATTCGATGAATAAGCCTTAAAAACCCCGGCACAGACTGCCGGGGTTTTTTGTTGCCGGAATTGCTTTGTGATTCGAAAGTCGTCGGACGAAAAACATATTTTGATCCGAAGAAGAAAACCGGCCCTTTTGGGCGAGAAATTCAATGAGAGCTTATGAAGATCTCAATCCGATCAATCGGCGTGATGGTGTGGTGGGTCGCAGCTTCGTCGTTATGGGCGGCGCCTGTGGATCGGCAGTACCTGATTGCCGGGAATCACGCAGCAGCTGGGCTGCCGAAGGCGTCCCCGGCCTTCGTGTGTGTTCGGCTCTCCGGAAAGCGTTTCCGGTGATTCTGGGCCATGCGGGCGATGAGCAGTTGCCGCTGGTGGCTGCAGCCCACTGGGAAAAAGGGCGTGTGGTGGTGTTCGGCCATGATGGTTATCTCGCTTCGGATTCCGAAGGCGGCTCGAAGCTGCTGATCAATGCGGCGACCTGGTGTGCCGATCGGCCGCAGAACCAAGTGCGTCTGGGGGTCTGGGAGCATGCCCGGGCGGCAAAGCAGTTCAAGGCACTTGGGGTCGACACAAAAATCGTGGCTCTCGATGCGCTTGAGGGTATCGATGTGCTGGTCATGAATACGATGCGTCTGAAAACAGACGATCAAGTTCACGCCATTCAAGCCTTTGTGAAGCGCGGCGGTGGATTGATCACTGCAGGTCTCGGCTGGGCCTGGCTGGGATATTTTGCCAAGGGGGGCGATCTTGCCGACGACTTTCTGGGCAACCGGTTGTTGATGCCCGCAGGCATCCTCTTTGCCGACGGCACGCTCAGGCCCGCGAAGGGTAAATCATTCGATGTTTCCGCAGATGAATCCGTGCTTGCCCATGCCGGTCAGGCGCTGGCGGCGCTCGTCGAACATGCTGCAGGCCAGCGCGTTTTGAAAAACGATGAGCGGTCTCAGTGTTCGGCGGTGCTTACATCAGCGGCGCGCTCGTTGCCGGACCAGGAACCGCTGTTGGCCGGTCAACTCGATGCGCTGATGGCGTCTCGCAGTGCGGGCATCGCGCCGATGGATCGCAAGCCGCTGCGCGAAGAGCAGGCTTTGGATCGCACACTTCTGGTCTGGCAATTGCGTCGCTTGGAACGCATGCCCGTCGATCGCGTGGCGGCGCATCCGGCGGCCGCCGATTTTCCGGGTGCGGTTCCCGCTCAAGCACAGCGTGTGCAGCAGCGTGTGCAGATTGATCCAGCCACCCATGGCTGGCATTCCACCGGTCTTTATGCGGCGCCCGGCGAGGCCGTCACGGTCGTTATTCCCGAATCGATGGTGGGGCAGGCGGCGTGCCGGATCGGAGCGCATCAGGATCGACTTTATCACCATGATGCGTGGAAGCGTGTGCCGGACATCACGCGCCAAGTCACGCTGCATGAATCCAAAACCGTCCTTGCATCACCCTTCGGCGGGCTGCTGTACATCGTGATCGACAAGCCGATGGAGCACGATCCGTTTGCGGTGGAAATGACCGGCGCGGTTCGTGCCCCGTATTACGTACACGGCGAAACCAGGATCGAAGACTGGCAAAAGACGCTTCGATCCCATCCTGCGCCATGGGCTGAATTGGCCACGAAAAAGCTGGTCATCACGGTGCCGTCCGAAGTGATTCGCGCATTGGACGATCCCGCCGCACTGATGACCGTGTGGGATCAGGTACTCGATGCGTGTGCCGACCTGGCCACGATTCCACGCACGCGGCCGCGCCCGCATCGGATCGTCCTCGATCGGCAGATTTCGGCCGGGTACATGCATTCGGGATATCCGATCATGGCGCATTTGGATCAACAGCGTCATATTGTCGATCGCGCCAATCTCGTGGCGGGCAACTGGGGATTCTTTCACGAACTGGGTCACAATCATCAGCACCGAGACTGGACGTTCGACGGCACCGGCGAGGTCACGTGCAATCTCTTTTCGCTCTACGTCTACGAAACCGTCTGCGGTGTGAAGGCCGTGGATTACGCGCGCACTTCGCCGAAAGCGCGAACCAGCCGGATGGATCCCTATTTCAAGCAGCCGGATTTCAACACGTGGAAGAAGGATCCGTTTCTGGCGCTCGATATGTATGTCCAGCTTCAAGAGGCCTTCGGTTGGGAACCGATCAAGAAGGTCTTTGCCGAGTACCGCCGTCTGCCGGATGCCGAGCGCCCCAAATCCGACGATCAGAAACGCGATCAATGGATGGTGCGTTTTTCCCGGACGGTCGGCAAGAATCTCGGGCCGTTTTTCCAGACCTGGGCCGTGCCCACCTCGGTATCTGCTCGGAACGCGATCATGGACCTGCCTGTGTGGATGCCCGAAGGCATGACAAGCCGGTAAGATCGCATTTTCCATCGTGTTAGCTCCTGCGCTCACAGGGCCTCTGGTGTTGAGGCCGCATGTGGTTTGCGGAGCGGGAGATCCGGCGTGGAAACGCCCAACCCCCAGCGGGACGACATCTTACGCATGTTTCTCCAGCGCCAGCGGGCACTGGCGGCCTATGCCTACACCCTTTGCCAGGACTGGGAAGTGGTGGAAGAAGCCGTCCAAGAAGCCGCCTTGTTTATCTGCAACCGATGGGAAGATTTCGAGCCCGGTACGGATTTCAATGCATGGACCCGCACCGTGGTGCGATTCCGCTGTCTGGAGGTTTTGCGGCGCCGCCAGCGAAGCCGCATGGTCTCGCTCGAAATTCCTCAGGTGGCGGCTGCGATTCCCGACGGGGTTTGGGACCGTCACGCCGATCGCGATGGGGAATACAAGGATGCACTGACAGACTGCATCCAGGCTTTACCGGATCGTCATCGTGCGATGATTGAAATGCGCTACATGAATCGTCACGATTGCGGTGTGATCGCCGAGTCGTTGAAGACTTCGATTGAAAGTGTGTACATGGCCCTGAGCCGGATTCGCCGGCGACTGAGGGATTGCGTGAGCCAGCGGATGGCCGGGGAATCGACGTGAGCGTTTCGGAATTTGAAATCCTGATCGAGAAGTATCTCGATGGCCGTTTGAATGAAGCGGACCAGCAGCGTCTGATTGCGCAGCTTGAGCGTGACGATCATCGCGAGCGATTTCTCGAAGCGCTCACGCAGGAAGTCGAATTGCGCGATGTGCTGCACCCGTTTACGGTGCCGGATCAGAATGATGCCGTACAAGAAGATCCGCTCGAAGCGCTGGCCATGGGCACGTCGCCGGGCGCGGGCTGCGGTCGCGCCGCGTCGTCGGCGCATCGGCCCTTCGCGCTGGTGGTTGGCCGCGGCGGCTGTGCTGCTTTTGTTTGTGGGATTTCAGACGATCTACTTCATGCGGCAGGCGGGCGTGGGCGGCGAGCCGGTTGCGACCGTGGCTTCCACGCGCAATGCCAGCATCGAGCGATGGGGATTGTTGCGTCAGGCACGCCAGGGCGAAGTGATTTATCCCGGCGATCGCATCGTGACCGACGAAGACCAGGTCATCAAACTCAATTTTCCCGAAGCGCAAGCCGGGCTTTATCTCGGCGGCGGCTCGGAATTGCTGATCCCTGAATCGGGTGATGCGTCGGCTCATCTGGAGCGCGGGCGGCTCTGGTCATGGGTCACGCCCGATGTGCAGCGCGAGCAACCGTTTGTGATTGTTTCTCCCGAAGCCCGCGCGACGGTGGTGGGCACCAAGCTGCAAATCACTGTGCAGGAAGGCAGCACGCGTCTGGATGTCACGCATGGCAAAGTGAAATTCGACCGGCTTGCCGATCGCCAGAGTGTCGACGTATCCGAAGGTCATTTCGCCGTGGCCAAACACGGTGTGCAGCTCGAGTCACGTCTGACGGGTGCCGAAGGTCGTGAGTCACGCGACCTGCAGGCGCTGTATCTCTTTGATCGACACGAAGGTGATATCGTGCCCGATGTTTCGGGTGTGGGCGATCCGCTGGATCTCAAGATTCTCGACATGCAATCCGTGAACTGGATGCCGGTGCGCGGCCTGCGATTGAACGGCCCGGCACGCATCTTCTCCGAACGCAATGCCGACAAGATTCTTCGAGCCTGCCAGCGAGCCGAAGCCATCACCATCGAGGCTTGGGTTTCACCTGCGGCGATCAACACGTCGACGCGCCGTTCTGGCATGGCTCGCATCGTGACGTTCTCATCCGATGCCGCCGAGCGCAATTTTACGCTGGGACAGGGCGAATCAGATCATCCGATTCACACTTTTGCCGCACGGCTGCGCACCACTGAAACCTCGACCAACGGCAAGCCATCGACGGTGTCGCCGGTGGGCATGAGTCTGCGCGAAGCCACACACGTGGTCTTCACGCGCGACAACTCCGGCCGCGCCGCACTTTATGTCAATGGTGAAGTGTCGACGTTCGGTGAAGTGCCCGGCAATTTTTCAGTGTGGAAGCCCAATCGTCTGGGTCTGGGTCAGGAATTCGAAGTCGATACCGAGAACCATCGCGCCTGGACCGGCGACTACTATCTGGTCGCCATCTACGGCCGGGCGCTTGACGGTGATGAAGTGCAGAAGAATTACAAAGCCGGCGTTCCGGGTGTTTTTGTGCCGGGGCAGACCGCCACGCCGGTGATCAATACTGAAGATCTCCCCGAAGAAATGCTCGACGACTGATCGATTTTCAGTCGATCAAAATGTGGCATCTTCCGGCATGTTTACCAACCCAATTGTTTGATGCGTGCCGCGAGCAGCATGCTCAAGTAGTCGGCACCCAGAGCATTAAAGTGAACCGCATCGCGTCGGCTGATTCGGGGCACGTATCCATTGTCCACATCCCACTGGCTGTAAGAATTGGCGGTATCAATGCCACCATTCGTGTCGTAAACCGTTCCAATGGTTTCAGATCTTAATCGCGTGACTTTGGCCGTAATGGGTTCCTGGTTGCCGATGACTCCTGCGGCAATCGTGATCACATCGCCGACTTCATAGCCGATACCGCCTTCGCGAACCCAGAGTCGTTTGGCCACGCCGTTTTCGGCGACGATGCCGAGCTTGAGCCGTGTTTTCATCTGGTGGTCGCCGCCCGGGGTGGTGGTATCGACACGCTCGGTGGATTTCACGCCGTGAGCACCGTTCCGGATCAGAGCCACTTCGGCGACGGCTTTTTCTTCGATCGGCGTGACCATGGCCGAGCCGTTGTCTTTGTTGATCTGAAAAGGCGCCAGCCACCCGCGATCGGGATCGGCATACACGTCCGGGTGCGTGGCTTTGAGCCAGTCTTTAAAGGAAGGCACACCCATCGGCGCATCGCCCGCTTTAAACACAGGGACATAATCGAAATAGTGTTTCGGATAAGACGAGCCGTAAAATTCTTGCAAAGCGATCAGTTCGAGTCGGTCGCGCCCCCAGTTCGTGTCGTATGACGGTGCCGGAAAAGTGGACTGGCGATAAAGAAGAATCACACGCTGGTGAGAAAGCTGACCGATCATGGCTTTCAGAATCTGTTTTTCAACGTCGGTGGCGATCTGCGGCGAAACATTCACGCCGTCGCGTGTGATGCCGTTGTTCAGGTGCGGACCGAAAGGCCAGTAGATGCCGATCCGAGCATTGAGCTCCGTGAGATCTGTCGGGCCGGATCGAATCACCTCCACCTCGACCGGGTTGGTGACCGTCACGGCTTGGCCCTCTTTGGATCGCACGAACAAACGGTCTGTGCCTTTGGCAATCACTTCGCCTTCCACGCCGCTGATCCTGGCCGTCACGGCCGTGTTGCTGCCCAGGCCATCCGGCCAGGAACTTCTTTTCATGAAATCGACTTCGAGTTCCGGATATTTCGCGTGGGCCTGAGTGAGAATCGGCGTGCGATGATTCGTCAGCCGAACCGGGCCCGAAGCGGGCAGCGTGCCGTCTTCGACATCCGCCGTCCATTCGAGTGCCCCTTGGCGAATGCCGACCACGATGGAACTGTTCCCGCCGATGGCCCGGTTCTCAATGGACCGCGCGGGGTTTTTGTCGGCCACAAAAGCCAGGCCGCTTGCGAGGCGCTGCGGTGTTAAATCCTGCGCCATCGAATCGCCGGTGACAAAGACAGAAGTCGGAGATTGGACTTCCACCCCCAGTGTCAATCTGGCGAAAGACAACGTGGTCAGAAGCAGAACAAGGCAGAGTGATGTGCGGGGTTGCATCATGGTAAACCTCAATGCGTGACGATTGATTTTAGTCGAGTCGAAGCGGGCGACGTGATCACGACATGTTAAATGCACGCGT